>JAFWBN010000007.1 GCA_017507075.1 Alistipes sp.
CTGACCTATGTTGAGCAGTATCGTTAATGCGTAGATTTTGGCTTATAGTTCTGCTGTTGTGTGGCTACTTTATGGCTCAAGCCGACAATAATACTCTTGTTGTCGGTGCAGATACTTTGAGCTATACATACACCCCGATAAATAGCACGGTAAAGACAAAAAAGAGTGGTTTTAGAGAGTTTCTGAGCCATTATGGTAGCTATCCTAATATCTCAAACCAGAGAAGATTTAACTACTCATTTATGGTTGTACCAAGTTACTCAAGATTGACAAATTTCGGGATATCTGCCTCGGTTATAGGTTTTTATAACAACTCGAAGGAGAGCAATAATGCCACACCTTCAAGTGTTTCACTTACAGCGTCAGCATCTCTTACAGGAGCTTATAGTTTAGGTGTTGCAGGCGAAAATATATTCTCTTCTGCAGCACATCGCTTAAAATACTCACTTGCGCTCTACTCCTACCCTACAGATTTTTGGGGTGTGGGCTACGATGCGGCAATAATGCTCTCTTCTCAAAGTTGTACAGAGTCGGCGCAACGGGTAGCTTTGGGATACTACTACTCCCCTATTCGTACTCTCTCTCTTGGTACTCAGATTGGATTTGAACATGTGCATTATAATACTACGCTACTACCTGTACATGGAGCCTCTGCTACTAATCTCTCGCTTATTGCAGAATATGACTCACGCGACTCGAAAACCGGGCCGACAAAGGGTATATTTCTGAGAGTTCAAGGTACTATACTACCTAAAGGTTTGGGTAGTATAGATACAACATCCACAGCTGTAATATTGTCTGCTTCAGGATATTGTAAGTTGTGGCAAGGTGCTGTCTTGGCAGCTGAAGCGCACGGCGAATTAAGGAGTAAGACAACTCCGTGGCTCTTCTATTCGACAGCAGGAGATAGTAACCGCATGCGTGGTTATTATAGTGGCCGCTTTAGGGATAGAAATATGGTTTTTGCACAAGTTGAACTAAGACAAAAGGTTTGGCGAGGTGTCGGACTTGCTGTTTGGGGAGGTGCGGGCAATTGGTTTGGATATTCAGAGTTTGAGTGGAAGCATACACTGCCTACTTATGGAGTAGGTCTTAGATTTTCTGCCTCTGAGCGTGTTAATCTTCGCTTAGATTATGGTTTGGGTGCAAAAGTGGGCGGAAAAGTAATTAACGGCTTTGTTTTCTCTGTGGGCGAGGCGTTTTAGATGGTGTGAAGGCAAAATAACAAAGGCTACCATATTTGGTAGCCTTTATCATTTTTAGTCCGCTAATTATTTCTTAGCAGCCTCAACTGATACCTTACGGAACTCTTTGAGCAACTTAGAGAGCTCAAGAGCAGCCTTGCGTGCGCGAGTACCTGCAGCCTTGTTGCCCTTCTCTACCTGTGCAGCAGCGTTAACCTGGAAATCAGCAATCTGTGCGTTGATGTTTTCTACTAATGCTTTCATAATTTTTGTAAATAATTAAAGTGTTATAAACTTTTGTTACTACAAATGTAAAAACTGTTTCCCGAAAAAACAAATATTTTTATGAATATTTTTCTCTTTAGTGTAAAATAGACGGAATATATCACTTTTGAGGTATGTTTTTTGATTATTTATCTTAAAAAAATATATTCTATGAAGAATTTTTACATATTTATATCACTATTGTTTTGCCTTAGTTGTACTATCACTCCTAAGCAGAGAGAGGTAGAGCCTGTGGTTGTAGAAAGAGCTTATGTAAGTGTTGATACATTGCCACGCAGTAGGGTTTTTATCAGTACCATAACACCTAATTATCAGGCTGTTGTTCAGCCGAGAGTAAATGGCTACCTTACAGCAAAACTTTTTGATAATGGTATGCCTGTAAAGCGTGGAGAGGTAATTTTTCGCTTAGATGGCAGGGAGCAACGGGCAAATCTGCTTTCGGCTAAAGCAGACCTTGAGAAGGCAAAGGCTATGCGTATTGAGGCCGAGAATAACTACTCTCGTGCAGTTCCCTTAGCGGCTATAGATGCAATTAGTCAGGCGCAACTTGACCAATATACGGCAGAGTATCGTGCAGCAGAGGCAGCAGTAAAGTCTTGTGAGCAGGCTCTTGAAAATGCTCGTCTTGAGAGTGAATACACCGTCATCAGGGCTTCTATAGATGGTGTTATCTCTACCTCGGAGGCACATGTGGGCGATTTTGTAGGTCCAGGCGCAAAATTTTCGACACTGACAACAATTCAGAATATAGATACTGTTTGCGTAGATATTGCTATACCTATGCGTAACTATCTTGAATACTCAAATCGCAGGTCGTTTACATACGATAATGACTCGCTACTGTCGAATATAAACCTCTATCTTGCCGATGGTAGCCACTACCCTATTGAAGGCAGCTATAGCTTTACAAAGAGTGCTGTGGCAGACTCTTCGGGTACTATAATTATTGTAGTAACCTTTCCCAATCCCGATTATCTGCTCAAGGCAGGTCAATTTGCCAGAGTACAGACCAATGTCGGTAGAGCAGTTCCGCGACTCACAGTACCTATAACTTCTGTTAATAATATTCAGGGCAAAGACTTTGTGTGGGTTATTGCAGCAGACTCTACTGTTGAGTATAGACCTGTAAGAGTAGGTAGTATTGTGGGTAAAAGAGTGGTTATTGAATCAGGTCTTAATATTGGAGAAAGTGTTGCTTTAATAGGAGCGGCTAAATTAACTAATAAACAGAAAGTTAAGCTATGAATCGTTTCTTTATCTCTCGCCCGATATTTGCTATCAGTTTGGCTATAGTTACGGTATTTTTGGGTCTTATTTCGCTCTACAATCTCTCTATAGAGCAGTATCCTGATATTACGCCACCCGTTGTAGAGGTCTCTGCATCGTATAGTGGAGCTGATGCTACAACGGTAAATAATACTGTAGCCACACCTATAGCTCAGAATATTATGGGTGTGAGCGATATGCTCTATATGGAGGCTGTAAGTGCTTCAGATGGCAGTATGAATCTGCAGGTAACTTTTGAGATAGGTTCTTCTCCTGATATGGATGCGGTATTTACACAGAATAATGTTGCCACAGCTACACCCCTACTGCCTGAGAGTGTTGTTCGTCAAGGTGTTACTACCCGAAAAACGCAGACGGGATTTTTGATGGTCTATGCTCTGCATAGCGACGGCAGATATGATGGAGAGTTTGTATCAAATTATGCCTACATAAACCTACAGAATAGATTGCTTAAGATAGATGGCGTGGGTAAGGTCTCTATTATGGGTGCTACAGAGTATGCTATGCGCATTTGGCTCAGACCAGATGTGTTGGACTACTATAATATCTCGGTTGCAGAGATTGTCTCGGCAATTTCGACCCAGGCAGGGGCTTATCCTGCGGGTAAGTTTGGAGCAGAGCCTGCGCCAGAGGGTACTCAGTTTACATATACCGTTACCCTTCCTGCGCAGTATTCTACAGCAGAAGAGTTTTCTAATATTGTTATCCGCACCACTCCAGATGGTAAGCAGATTCGCTTAAATGAGGTCGCCGATGTGGCTTTGGGGAGCCAGAGCTACGGTACTTTGTCGCTCTTTGATTCCAATCCTACAGCTGTTATGGTTGTCTATCAAGAGCCAGGAAGTAATGCTGTAGGTGTGGGTAAAAGAGTAAGGGCTGAAATGGAGAAGGCCTCAGAGAGTTTTCCTGACGGAATTAGTTATACAACAATTGTAGATAGCACAGAGAGTATTATGGCGGGTATTGAGGAGATTATCTTTACTCTTATACTCTCACTTGTGCTTGTTATACTTATTATATACTTGTTTATTCAAGATTGGAGGGCTACAATAATTCCCCTTGTGGCTATACCTGTGTCAATTGTGGGAACATTTATGCTCTTTCCTCTGTTGGGATTTAGTATAAATATTGTCTCATTGTTAGGACTTATTTTGGCCATCGGACTTGTTGTGGATGATGCAATAGTTGTTGTGGAGGCTGTACAGGTCAATATTGAGAAGGGTTTAACACCTTTTGATGCTACTATTGAGGCGATGAAGAGTGTAACTTCGCCGATTATTGCTACTTCTGTAGTTCTGCTTGCCGTATTTATCCCTGTATCGTTTTCGGGAGGTATTTCGGGTCGATTATTTCAACAGTTCGCTGTAACTATATCGGTCTCAGTATTGCTCTCAACTATAAATGCGCTAACACTCTCCCCTGCTCTATGTGCAAAAATACTTAAACCACATACAGCCAAAAATAGAGGTATTTTTGGAGCATTTAACCGCGCCTTTGACGCCTTTATGGTAAAATACCTCTCTCTAACCGAAAAGTTTGTGCAGAGGGTGCGACGCACAGCAGCAAGTGTCTGTGTCGTTATTGTGTTGATACTCTGTTTTTGGCACCTTCTGCCATCAGGATTTCTGCCTGATGAGGACCAGGGTTATGTTATGGTATTCAGTCAAACTCCGCTATGCTCTTCACTACAAGTAACAGAGACGGCTATGCGAAGTGTCAATGAGGTTATAGAGCAACATACAGAGGTTGAATCGACGGCTGTTGTGGCGGGGTTTAATATGATTTCGGGCGTGGCGGCTACAAATTGCGGAGTGGTCTTTGTTAAGCTCAAACCATTTTCAGAACGCAAACTCTCGGCTATGCAGATTGCAGACCTACTTACGGTAGAGCTGAATAGAGATGTTGTTCAAGCGGAGAGTTATGCCTTTGTTCAGCCTGCAATACCAGGTTTGGGTGTAACTTCGGGTATAACTTTTGCTCTTCAAGATACAGAGGGTAAGGGTACAGGCTATTTGGCGGATAATCTGGAGCGACTCTTGGATTCACTCCACTCCTCGCCATTACTCTCTACTGCAACATCTCAGTTTAATAATAGTGTGCCTCAGCGACTGCTTGAGGTGGATAGAGAGCAGGCTATGATGAAGGGTGTTGACCTTGATAGACTATACACAGAACTCTCAGCACTGCTTGGCGGAGAGTATATATCAAATTTTAACCGTTTTGGAAGGCTCTATCGAAGCTATATTCAAGCTGCACCCGATTATAGAGTGGATAGTGGCTCGCTATCATCATACTTTATACCCTCTTCGACAGGTGAGAGTGTTCCGCTCTCTTCACTTGTTACGGTTAAGGATACCGTGGGCGTGGAGACCATAAAGCAGTTTAACCTCTATACCTCTGCCGATGTTACTGTTACGGCTGCAAAGGGTGTGTCGAGTGGTCAGGCTATGGATGAGATTGAGAAGGTCGCAGAGAGTGTTTTGCCGGATGATTTACAGATTGCTTGGAGTGGAGTGTCATTTCTTGAGAAGAGTGAGGGTGGTGGAAGTATTGCGACATACCTTGTGGCTGTGGTCTTTGTATTTCTTGTCCTTGCAGCACTCTATGAGAGTTGGGAGTTACCCCTTGCCATAATGCTTGCAGTACCACTTGCGGTTATGGGGTCGCTGCTATTTATCTGGATGGCGCACAACTTTAATAGTGAGTTTGTCAATGATATATATATGCAGATTTCGTTGGTTATGCTTATTGGTTTGTCTGCAAAAAATGCCATTTTAGTTGTTGAGTATGCAGATACTCTGCACGCTGAAGGCAAAGAGTTGCTTGCAGCCACTATTGAGGCATCAAAACTAAGGGCAAGACCTATTATTATGACAGCCTTTGCCTTTATTCTTGGAGTAATGCCGCTTGTTTTTGCAAATGGAGCATACTCTACGGCTCGAAATATTATGGGTGTGGCACTTGTCGGAGGTATGCTTACAGCGACACTTATAGGTCTTATTCTATATCCTGCACTATATTACCTTATCAGAAAAACTATTGCGCGATGAAAAAAATAGCACTTATAGCACTACTACTCGTTGTTGGTTGCTCGGTAAAATTGCAGCCGCCGACGCTTACTGCGCCACAAAGCTACCTTTATGCCGATAGCAACAATATAGGAAGTCTAACTCTTCGGGAAGATTGGTGGACAATGTTTGGCGATACAACACTCAACCGTCTTGTCTCTTCAGCTTTGGCAGCCAATAATAACCTAAAGACAGCCGCTTCACGCATAGAGGAGGCGCGAGATAATATGCGCTCTGCGCGCTCTGCATTTTTGCCATCATTTACTCTTGGTCGCACTGTGGGGCTGTCGGGAGGTGGCGGTTTTGCACAGCAATACGCCATAGAGCCTGCTGTGAGTTGGGAGATACCTCTTTTTGGTTCACTTCGTCATGCCACAACTTCGGCTCTTGCTGATATAGAGTATGCAAAGTGGCAGTATCAGGGTGTAAGGCTCGCCCTTGCTGCAGAGGTTGCGACAACATACTTTACACTTTTGCAGTACCGCCGAGATCTTGATATTGCAAAAAGAAGCTCGCAATTGCGTAAAGAGTCTGCCGTGCTTATTGATTCAATCTTTGTTAGAGGTATGGCTACGGGTGTAAATCGTGAGCAGGCTATGAATCTGCTCTATACTGCCGAGGCAGATATACCCCTCTATGAGCGCGCTGTAAGGCAGACTCTGCTCTCTCTTGATGTGTTGCTTGGGAGCAATCCCGACTCGTTGGCTTATAATGCTACCGTAGGCACGCTGATAACCGATTATACACCTATTGAAATTCCTGCAGGAGTGCCTTCTGATATAATTACCCGCAGACCTGATATGATGAGTGCTTACTCTGCACTTGTCTCATCTGCGGCAGATGTAAAGAGTGCCAGGGTGGCCAGATTTCCGAGTTTTACCCTTACAGGTGAGGGCGGTGTGGTTTCGGATGATATAAAAAAGCTGTTTCATGCAGATAGCTGGGGTTGGTCTGTATTACTCTCTTTTGCTCAGCCGATATACAACTTTGGCGCGCTAAAGAGCCGTGAGGCAGCAGCTGTTGAGCGTTATAATCAGAGCCTATTTGCCTATAATCAGTGTTTTATAGAGGCTCTTGAGGAGGTGGAGAGTGCGCTTGTCAGCATTGCAACATATAGGGAAGAGACAAAAAAGTATAGCCAACTTGTACAATCAAATGCCAAAATAGCAAAAATGACAACGGCTCTATACAATAACGGGCTATCTGCATATCTTGATGTTATAGACGCTGAAAGAACACTCTATAATTCGCAGATGCAATACTCGAATATCATTGCACAACAGTATATTAACTATGTCAATTTATGTAAAGCTTTAGGTGGAGGATTTTAGAAAGGTCCTTAATATAAATTTGATACGGTGGAAAGTTTTTACTTTCCACTTTATTTTTGTAACTTTGCCCCTGATATGCGATTGTCAGAACTGCGTACAGGAGAGTCGGCTACCGTAGTAAAGGTGCTTGGTCATGGTGGATTCCGTCGCCGAATTTTGGAGATGGGATTTGTCCGTGGTTCTGCTGTCTCTGTTGTGCTAAATGCTCCGCTAAAAGACCCTATCGAGTATAGAATTATGGGTTATAACATATCGTTGCGTCGCAGTGAGGCGGATATGATTGAGGTTATAACTGAGCAGGAGGCTATTGAAAGGCTTATAAAGCAGCAAGATACAGTAACGGCAAGTATTGACACAGAGGCTGTAAATCGCGTTATTACCCGCCGTAAAAAGCATATCAACATAGCACTGATAGGTAATCCAAATAGTGGTAAAACATCGCTTTTTAACTATATTGCGGGAGCAAAGGAGCATGTTGGCAACTATAGTGGAGTTACGGTTGATGCTAAGACGGGGCGTGCATATTATGGCGAGTATGAACTCCATATTACCGATTTGCCGGGCACCTATGCTCTATCGGCATATACTCCTGAGGAGAGATATGTTCGAGAACATCTTGCAAAAAACTCTCCCGATGTAATACTTAATGTTGTCTGCTCTTCAAATTTAGAGCGCAACCTATATCTTACTACCGAACTGATTGATATGAGCCAGAATATGGTTGTGGCTCTTAATATGTACGACGAACTTGAGGCGTCGGGGGCTACTCTTGACCATGAACTGCTTGGAAAGATGATGGGTGTGCCACTTGTTCCTGTAGTAGGCAGAACTGGGCGAGGTGTAAAGGAGTTGCTTGATACAATTATTGCTGTGTATGAGGGTACAGATAGTCGAGTGCGCCATATTCATATAAATCAAGGTATCGTTGAGCAGAGTGTAGTAAAACTTAATAAATCACTCAAAGAGAGGCGTGAAGAGCTGCCAAAATGTTTTCCTCCGCGTTACTTTGCAATGAAGATGCTTGAGGGAGATAGCGAAATTGCGGCGATGTTAGAGAGCGCACCGCACTACTCTGAGTGGTGTAATATTGCCAATCAGGAGAGGGAGCATCTGCATCATGATTTAGGAGATGGCGAGGATATTGAGTCTGCTTTTGCAAATCAAAAGTATGGATTTATATCGGGTGCTTTGCGTGAGACATATACTCGCAATAGAGATAGTAGAGAGAATATATCCCACTATATAGACGAGATTGTAACGCATCGGATTTTGGGTTATCCTATCTTTCTGCTAATTATGTGTACGATGTTCTACTGTGCCTTTTCATTGGGACAATATCCACAGCAATGGCTTGAGATGGGAGTAACATTTTTAGGTGATTTTATCGCCGGTATGATGCCCGATGGAACCCTTAAGTCGCTTATCGTAGATGGTGTTATAGGTGGCGTGGGCAGTGTTCTTGTCTTTCTGCCCAATATCATGATACTATACATGTTTATCTCCTTTATGGAGGATTCTGGCTATCTTGCAAGGGCTGCCTTTATAATGGATAAACTGATGCACACGGTTGGACTGCATGGCAAATCGTTTATACCGCTTGTGATGGGTTTTGGATGTAATGTACCTGCGGTTATGGCTACGCGTACAATAGAGAGTCGTAGTAGCAGGCTTATAACGGCTCTAATACTTCCGTTTATGTCATGTAGCGCAAGATTGCCTGTGTATATACTGTTGTTGGGAACTTTCTTTGGCTCAAAGGCGGGAATTATGCTCTTCTGCCTCTACTTTTTGGGTATTGCGGTGGCTATTGTAACGGCTAAATGTATGCGTAAATTTATGTTCTCTGTTGACGAGACTCCATTTGTTATGGAGCTGCCTCCATACAGAGTGCCGACCATGAAAGCTACAGTTTCGCACATGTGGGAGAAGTGTGTGCAGTATATTAGGAAGATGGGAGGGCTTATCTTTGTAGCCTCTGTCGTAATGTGGTTTCTGAGTTATTACCCACATAATAGCGCAGATGTTCAAAGTCAGCACAACTACGAAAACTCATATATTGGTCGTATAGGTAAGTTCTGTGAGCCTATTTTTGAGCCTTTGGGTATGAATTGGAAGAGCAGTGTATCGATTATATCCGGTATTGCAGCCAAGGAGATTATGGTCAGCACAATGGGTATCCTTTATACCGATGCAGAAAATAGTGGTGGTGCAACTGAAAATTTAGAGACAACATTGCATGAGAAACTTGTTGCAAGCAACGACTTTACTCCTGCCTCTACCCTTGCGTTGCTTATCTTTGCACTACTCTACTTCCCATGTCTTGCGACACTCGCAGCTATTGCTCAAGAGTATGGGAAAAGGTGGGCTGTAGCATCTGCTATATACTCTACTGCTGTGGCGTGGCTGCTTGCTTTTGTTGTCTATAATATCGCACAATTTATATGATACAGACAGCTATAACTATACTTGTAGTGGTGTTTGCGGCAGCTGTTCTGTTGCGTTATATTTGGCTTGAGGTGTCAAATCCATGTAAAGGTTGCACAAAAAAGTGCGAAAAACGCCGAAAAAGATGAAAAAGGTTGCAGTTATAGGTACTCAAGGTATTCCGGCATGCTATGGCGGTTTTGAGTCGCTTGCTCAATGTCTTACAGAGGATAATGAGGGGGTGGAATATACCGTTTTTTGTAGCTCAAAGGATATGCCCGAAAAACTTAGTGAGTACAATGGAGCGAAACTGAAATATATCCCGCTAAGTGCCAATGGATTCCAGAGTATCCCTTATGATATCTGTTCACTCTGCTGCGCGCTTGCAGGTTACGATACAATTCTTATTTTGGGTGTTTCAGGAGCTATATTTCTCCCTATTTTCAGGCTGATAAGCAGTAGTCGTGTTGTTGTTAATATTGACGGGCTTGAACATCGTAGAGATAAGTGGGGAGCTGCCGCAAAACTATTTTTAAGATTCTCGGAACGCCTTGCGGTGTATAATGCCGATTGTGTTGTGGCGGATAATAAGGGTATTGCAGATTATGTAATTTCTCAGTATGGCATTACCCCAAAAACAATCGCCTATGGCGGAGATCATGCTATTAGAAGTATTACTAAATATAAGCGCGATAAAGTCCTTGATAATTACGGAGTTAATTATAAAAAGTTTTCACTATCTATTTGCCGTATAGAGCCTGAAAATAACTGCCATATAACCCTTAAAGCTGCGGCAGAGAGTGGTGAAAGATTGCTTTTTATTGGCAATTGGAATAGGAGCGATTACGGCAGGGCTTTGAAGGCACAATACTCTGCTTATTCTAATATAACCATTGCCGACCCTGTGTATGACCTTGATACACTCTATGCAGTGCGTAGTTCGGCGGCAAGATATATTCACGGGCACAGCGCAGGAGGTACAAATCCGTCGCTTGTGGAGGCTATGTTCTTCGGGTGTCAGATACTTGCTTATGATGTGGTGTATAATCGTGAGACAACGGCAAATTTGGCGCAATATTTTACTAATTCAACCTCTCTTACAGCACTCCTTGCTGCAGAGCCAAAGGCTATGCCTGAGATTGTCGATTATGCAAAAAATCACTATACATGGGAGCATATTCGCACCCTTTATAAATCTCTGTTTTGAAATCTCAAATAGTTGCACTATCTTTGCAGCAGATTGATTACAATCACAACCCTTTTTGGGGGTGACCGGTTTTGACAGCAGGTAGAGTTTGATTGTAAGCACGCCGAGCATTGTGTGGGGTCTCGTAAATCGCAACACTCAAACTACAAATGGCAATAATAGCTATGCACTCGCTGCCTAATTTTCCAGGAAAATTGGCTTAATTGATGCACACAAGGTTGTGCAACAACGAGTATCCCGAAAGGCTGTCCCGCTCTCTGACACTCTTTCTTATGGGGTATCATCACTTGAGAGATAGTGCGATATGTGCCTCGGTTATCGTGCGAAATTAAGGGGCTGGGGTCAAGGTCTTGGCTGTTGTCTGCCGAATCTTGACAGAAGGACTAAACGACAACTAAGCGTGTAGAAAGCTCTTGGGCTCCTTGTTTGGACGCGAGTTCGACTCTCGCCACCTCCACTCAAAAAGACGGATTAAGTCCGTCTTTTTTCGTTTCGGTGGCTCGGTCAGACCAAAGGAACAACTCTCTATATTTAATTGGTGTCTGTAAATAATATTTATGGAAAAATGGTTTGTTAATATGCTAAAAAAGTTGTATATTTGCAAAAAAGAGAGTTTTTATGGATACAGTATCAGTACAGCAGTCGATTTTGAGCCTTGAGGGTATTTTTAAGCAGATGGTTGTAAATTACAACACCTTTGGGGCTGTGTGGAAGAATATAGGGCTTGCACGCGAGGCCTTTGAGATATTAAAATCGCTTCCAAATGTGGTAGAGGGCGAGTTTGATACTCCTGCAGAAAAGGCATCTATTTTGAGTGATATGTTAGAGCAAATCGAGGAGACTATAGCTCCAAGGTTGTGCATTGAGATTCGTGAGTACATGCAATCTTTATCTGCTGACGATAGCAACAATATAGAGATGCTTGAGCAGTTGCGCGATTTTATAGACATCAAGTTTCCGATGGAGGAGTATTGCCGCAAATACCACAAAATGTTGAAATTTGACCCTGTAGAGCGTACTAAGGAGTGGGAAGATGTTATCTGCGCCGTTGAGACAGAGTGTGCCGAAATTCTTAAAGATGAGCCACAAGGTATGGGATTTTGTTTCTCGTATTGGAGTACAAAAAAGGCTGTTTTGGCAAAGTATGGCATTGTCTGGAGGTCGCCGTCAGCAATGAATCCACGCGTTATGTTTGATTAAAAAGTTGTAAAAGCCATGGCAGAGAATATAGAACTCTACAACAAAGTTGTGGATATGATAGTAGAGATTGCGGATATACATAAGCAATCTGAGCATTCTATATACCAGCAGACTGCTGAGCAAGAGCAGGAGGTAATTGATAATATAAATGTGCTTATTGGCGAGGGTATGATAGAGCTCTACCCTCTCAAAGCTCTATTGGCATCTTCAAATAATTGGTCAACATTTCTTATTGTCCGCATAAGTATATTCAGGGATATTCTCCTTGAGGGTGTGAATAAAGGTTGTCTTGAGCCGGATAAGTCGCTTGCCTGGGATTGGTTGGATGTGGCTGCGGTAAATAATGATCCAACCGATTTTATGGATGAAATGGAGCAGTATTACGATTTGTTAGCAACTGCTGCAGAGGATGGAAATACAATTGCTTTGGATATAATGAATACAATCTGGGAGCCAGAACAAATTATAGAGGAGGATTAACCTATATAATTTGGTATTCTGCTCAAAAATATCTATCTTTGAGGATTAAAACAATGTTTTATGTCTGAGATAAAAAGATATGTTGTTCAGCTGAGAGATGCAGCGGTTTATCACAATGAAAATCCGTTTGCCGAGCTGACCTCAAAGAACTATGCAAAGTGCGGCGAAAAGGTGTTAGACGAGGTAAATATCACCATATCGCAGGGCGAATTTGTCTATCTTATAGGCCGTGTAGGTAGCGGTAAATCTTCACTTCTTAAGATGCTCTATGGGGAGCTTCCTCTCTGTGTAGGTCGTGGTGAGGTTGCAGGTTTTGATTTGCGCAATCTGAAGCGCAAGCATATTCCACAACTCAGACGAAACATAGGTATTGTTTTTCAGGATTTGCAGGTGCTCTCCGATTATAATGTTTTTGAAAATCTTGCCTTTGTGCTTAAGGCTACAGGTTGGACAAATAAGCGAGAGATTGGATGTCGTATTGATGAGGTTCTCTCTCAGGTAGGACTTGATAATCGCCACCACAAAATGCCATTTGAACTATCCGGAGGAGAGCGTCAGAGACTTATGATTGCTCGCGCACTGCTCAACTCTCCGCAACTGATACTTGCAGACGAACCTACGGGTAATTTGGACCCTGTAACAGCAGAGAGTATTGTCCGTCTTTTTCACTCTATCGCATCATCAGGAACGGCGGTTGTTATGGCTACTCACAACACCTCATTTATTGAGTCTTTTCCTGCCAGAACACTGCTTTTTGCACAAGAGAGGGTTAAAGAGATTGATTTTGCGGAAATTTAGCACAAAAAAAATATCTAAATCATAGATTTAGATTTGGATTTTACGCAAAAAAAGCCTATCTTTGTGTGTTTTTAGTGAATACAGATTTTACGATTATATGAATACTGAACAAGAAAATGTAAAGAAGTCCGGCGAAGAGGAATACTCAGCGTCGAATATTCAGGTTTTGGAGGGTCTTGAGGCTGTGCGCAAGCGTCCTGCCATGTATATTGGTGATATTGGCGAGAAGGGTTTGCATCACCTTGTATATGAGGTGGTTGATAACTCTATTGACGAGGCTCTTGCCGGCCATTGTAACGATATCTATGTAACAATAAACGAGGACAACTCGATAACAGTCAAGGATAACGGACGTGGTATTCCGACAGGAATGCACGAGAAGGAAAACCGTTCTGCCCTTGAGGTCGTTCTCACCGTCCTTCATGCCGGTGGTAAGTTCAGCAAGGACAGTTACAAGGTGTCCGGAGGTCTCCACGGTGTCGGCGTTTCCTGCGTGAACGCCCTCTCAGATTATCTCAAGGCTGAGATTCACCGTGAAGGAAAAGTTTTCGTGCAGGAATATTCCAAGGGTAAGCCATACAAGCCGGTTGAGGTGGTAGGTGATGCTGAGGACACA
>JAFWBN010000088.1 GCA_017507075.1 Alistipes sp.
ACCCGTATCAATGCGGCAGTCCGTGCTTACGGTATGACCTATTCGGAGTTCATCGGTAAAGTAAACGCTAAGGGTATCGCTCTTAACCGTAAGGTTATGGCAGACCTGGCGATGAACGAGCCGAAAGCATTCGAGGCAATTGTAAACGCAGTTAAATAGCTCTTTGCTTCAAGCAAAGGTTTTTGGGAGGGGTCTATATTAACCTCTCCTTTTTTATTGTGAATTTGCCGTCATAGCGGCACATTTCCTGCCGCTGTCTCATCTTCGGCAATGGGAAATACCTTAAGTATGTCCCATCGCCTCAGATTTCAACGAGCGTTGTAAATGCACCACTCTGACGACAAATTGGGTGCTTTGATTTGGCGGAGATTGAACTTTAATTGAGCGACGGATATAAAAATGACATTGAATAGCAACGGGCTTTTAGCCCTCAATGGCACACAATAGCACGCTTTGCGCACATTGCTATTGCTAAATTATATTTCTGCGGATATGGTGCGAGATTGTAACCTTGAGCTGGTTTAGCTGAGCGAGTTCTTTGACAATCTCCTCTACGCGCTCTTCTGCAGGACTTTGGGCAAGTTCTGAGTGCAGTCTCTCTATTCGTGATGTTATGATTCGAGATTTGTAGAGCCACATAAGTTTAGGAATACCCGTAGAGAGCATTTCGGTCTCGGAGAGTTTTTTCATCTCTTTTTGGCTCCAGATTGCACTCTCAGTGTAGTTCTCGTCCATGGTAAGTATCTCGGCAGCAGTCTGGCACACCTTTGGGTCGGGGTTGTTTATCAGTTCACTCTGTGATGGGAGCCTGTGTTCAGAGAGGGCGTTGCGGAAAATAGCAAGAATAGCATTGTAGGTGCTATCTGTAAACTGTAATTGGTCATTGTCAAGTTGACTTATAATCTGCTCTGCCACATTTATCTCCACAAAACTCTTACCCTCCACAATCTCGTATTTGTGCTTGCCATACTTGAGTAGATAGTATATCATCTCGCGCTCAAGGGTCTCAATAGATGCCGAGAGGCGTGTATCTCCAATCTTAAGTCGAGTCTCGTCTGTAGGTATTGTCTGATACTGCCAAGGTCTGTTTTCGGAGCGTATCTGCTGCGTCTGTCGGCGTATAAACGCCTCAGCCTCAGCATCTCCCAGAGACATTACGCGCTTGCGTGCCACCTCACTTATAAGCAGATTTTCATCTGCATCCATAATTCGGGCGCACTCTTTGATAAACATTGAACGCTGTATGTTGTCGGGTATTTGAGCTATCGACTCGATGATGTCAGTGGTTACCGCTGAGCGTTTTATAGGGTCTGAGGCTACCTCCTTGAGTAGTAATTTGGCCTTAAAAGTTATAAAATTCTCCTCATGCTCCGAGATATACTGCTGCACCTCTGTAGCACTGTGCGCACGGGCAAATGAGTCTGGGTCATCCCCCTCAGGGAGCAACACCACACGCACTGCCATACCTTCACGCAATACAAGGTCTATACCCCTCAGCGACGCCTTTATGCCCGCTGCATCGCTGTCATAAATTATGGTCAGGTTGCGCGTAAAACGACGAATAAGGCGAATTTGCTCTATTGTGAGCGATGTTCCAGAAGAGGCGACAACATTTTCTACACCCGATTGATGCATAGATATTACATCGGTGTAACCCTCTACCATAATGGCGTAGTCTAACTGTTGTATAGCCTTTTTTGCGAAGTAGAGACCGTATAGTTCGTATGATTTGTTGTAAATCTCACTCTCAGGAGAGTTTTGATATTTGGCAACGCTCTTGTCAGTACGCATTGTGCGACCACCAAAGCCCACTATACGACCAGAAATGTTGTGTATCGGGAAGATAACTCTCTCACGGAAGCGGTCATAGAGCCTGCCGTCATTTTCGCGCTTTATTGTAAGACCTGTAGCCACCAAAAACTCCTCTTTATAGCCCGCTGCAAGGGCATCTTGAGTCATCTTGTCTCCCTTGCTCGGACACATGCCCAGCCCGAACTTGTTTATTGTGGCAACAGAAAAACCTCTTTTACTGCGGAAGTAGCTTAGACCAACGGGAATACCCTCGTTGCTGTCGTTATGCATGTAATTGACGAAATAGTCTGCAATCCAGGCATTTAGAGCAAACATGCTCTCGCGGTTGTTGTTGCGATGAATATCCTCCTCGCTCATCTCGCGCTCCTTAACCTCGATACCGTACTTTTTAGCAACTACCTTCAGAGCCTCAGGGTAACTCAGACTCTCATGCTCCATAATAAATGTTATCGCATTTCCCGCCTTGCCACACCCGAAACACTTAAATAACCCTTTTGAGGGAGATACCACAAAAGAAGGCGTCTTCTCGTTGTGAAACGGACAGCATGCCTGATAGTTGGCACCCTTGCGCTTCAGCGTTACATAGTCGCCTATAACCTCCACAATGTTGGCTGTTGACATTATCCTGTCTATGACATCTCGCTCAATCATAACGCAAAGATAGTTAAAATTTATTAACTTTAATAATTTGTTGTGATAGTGGCACATTTGCACTTATAAGGGCATACCTGCTTCCGCTAACAAAAAGTGCCGACAATGAGCAGTACGCTTAGTACAGCCCATCGTCGGCATTTTTGCCGAGCGTGGCATCTACGCCCTTCTAAGCACAAATGGGGAGGTGCTTTATGAACCACTCTGACGACAAATTGGGTAGGTGCTTTGATTTGGCGGAGGGGCTTTCAGCCCTCAATGACATACAATGGCGCGCTGTGCGCGCAGTATTAAGGGCTTTAGCCCGCTATCATTTCTTATTACCTATAGCAGGAATTTTATAAGGAAGAATGCTGCAAGGATAATCATACCCACGGATACCTTCTTATGGTTTTTTGTGCATAGGTTAATAATTACATACGAGAGGTGTCCAAATACGATACCATCGGAGATGCTATATGCTAATGGCATGAATATAATGCAGATAAATGCAGGAATAGCCTCGATATAGTTTGTAAAGTCTATTTTTGACAATCCGCTACACATCATAAGTCCAACAAAGATAAGTACAGGGGCCGTTGCAGCACCTGGAACTGAAAGGAAGAACGGAGCCAAGAATAGTGCGGCAAAGAAGCACATTGCTGTAGTAAAAGATGTCAGTCCGCTTCTACCTCCTTCGTTTACACCTGCTGCGCTCTCAACAAATGTTGTAACGGTGCTTGAACCCATAATAGCTCCGAGGGTTGTTGCTATAGAGTCGGCATAGAATGCATGCTGTATGCGTGGAATTGTGCCATTTGGGGTTATCATATTTGCCTTTTTACATACGCCTATAAGAGTACCTATAGTATCAAATAGGTCAATAAAGAGCATTGTGAATACTACTACAAACATATCTTTAGAGAAGATACTGCTCCACTCCAATTTGGCGAATATTGGCTCTATAGAAGGTGGAGTGCTGACAAGGCCGTCAATATGTGTTACACCCATTGGAATACCGATTATTGTTGTTATCACAATACCGATAAGCATTGCTCCTTTGATATTTCGTATCATAAGGATAGCGGTGATAATCACACCTATAAGGGCAAGCAGAGGCGAGCCTGATGTAATGTCGCCAAGTTTTACTAATGTGCCACTACTTGCTGTAATAATGCCGGCATTTTGCAAGCCGATAAATGCAATAAATAGTCCGATACCGATACTGATTGCATCTTGTATAGTCTTTGGCAGACTATTTACAATATGCTCTCGAAGGTTTGATACGGTAAGAAGTATAAATATTACGCCCTCGATAAATACAGCAGTAAGGGCAAACTGCCAGCTATATCCCATACCTATACATATTGTATAAGCAAAAAAAGCGTTCAAACCCATGCCAGGGCCAAGTGCAAATGGTAACTTTGCAATAAGGGACATAAGCAGTGTTGCAATTCCGGACATTAGAGCCGCTGAGGTAAATAGTGCGCCCTTATCCATGCCTGTTTCGCTAAGAATAGCGGGGTTTACGGCCAGGATATAAGCCATAGTAAGGAAGGTTGTAAGACCTGCCATGATCTCTGTGGTTACAGAGTGTTGCTCCGGATTAAATCCGAACAATTTTGTAAGAATTTTGCTATTGTTCATAGACTATAATTTGTCAAATCTTGTACTCTCTATTTAGAGTATAGTTCAAGAATTTTGTGCTTAAATTATGGCTGTCAGATTTTTTTTGCAAGATAGTAAAATAGGATATATCGGCTGATATATCCTATTTTACTTATCCGTTCTATCCACAAACTCACTATAGAGCAGGTACGCTGCCAGGAGTCATAAGATATACAACATCCAATCCGTAGCTGAAATATACATCGTATGTACCAGCTGGAGCAGTGATATTTGTATTGCTACCGTTAGTAACACCTATAGCCTTACCAACTGCAACTGTTGCGCCATTTGCAAGTCCATAGTTAAAGCCTGAATCCCATTTGTTATTACCGCGAATCTTAAAGTCGCCTGAAAGGGTAACATTTGCAGCCTTATACATACCTGTAGTCTGATCAACATCCATTGCAATATCAGCAACATTACCCCAATTAGTATCAACACCTACAATACCGAAAGATACGCCTGTAGGGTTTGGCTTAGGACCATTTGAGGTCTGCTCTTTAGCATCTGAGATATTTGTACCTGCTGTCATGATGTAAATCTTAGACTTTGCAGTATCAAGATAGATATCGTATGTACCTGTTAGTGATACAGAGCAGTTGCTACCACCTGAAACAGCCTCTACAACGCTATTTGGAGTTGTGTATGCATATTTAGCACCGAAGTTTGTGTCCCACTTCTTGTCCTTGCGGAACTTAAACTCTGAATATGCCTCAATTGTTACACCCTCTGCAACAAGCAGACCCTCTGTTGATGTAGTGTAGAGGACAATGTCATTATCCCAATTGTTGAAAGCACCAACAAGACCCCACGCTGAAGCCTCCGGATTAACCTCTACAGCAGGACCCTCGCCATTTGCAGTCTGAGCAGTAGCGTTTACAATCTCAGTACCTGCTGTCATGATGTAAATCTTAGCATTTACAGTATCGAGATAGAGGTCATAAGTGCCAGCCTGAGCCACAGAGCAGTTATTGCCCTTCTCAATAGCATTAACTACGCTGTTAGGAGCAGAGTATGCAAACTCAGCACCAAAGTTGTTGCCGTCCCAGTTGTCGCCATCTCTGAACTTAAACTCAGCAAATGCCTCAAGAGCAATGCCCTGAACAACATACAGACCGTC
>JAFWBN010000089.1 GCA_017507075.1 Alistipes sp.
GAGGCGGTATTAAATCCCAAAACAACAGTTACGCTCTTACCTTTAGCGATAAGATTTCTTGCTAAACGATATAGTGGAGGAACACCTACACCACCACCAACAAGCAGAGGCGAGTTGCACTCCATGCTATCGTTAAATCCATTGCCAAGACCTGTAAGCGTGTCAATCTTTGTTCCTGCAGCAATATTTGCCATCTGTGCAGTTCCCTTGCCAACAACTTTGTATATCAGAGTCAGTTTTCCATCGTCATAATTGCATACCGATATAGGGCGACGCAGGAAAAGACCATCTAAAGAGAGTTCCACAAACTGTCCAGGGGCTGTGATAGCACTTGTATCGCCAGAGAGTACCATCTCATAGACAGACTCTGTCAGTGCAAGATTGCTTACTACTTCAAAAATGACCTGTTTCATACTAATTGTCGTAATCTGCGTCAATAGTTGATACGCCAAGTGTAATCTCCTCAAGCACATCAAGAAGAACACTTACAGTCTCCAAAGATGTGAATATTGTGATATTATTCTCAACCGCGGTACGGCGAATTTCATAACCATCAAGGCGTGTACTATGCTGGTTAAGGTCAATGGTGTTGATGATATAGTTTACATGACCTCTGCATAGTGAGCGATATATATCGTCGCTACCCTCATTGAGCTTACTTAGCTTACGAGTTCTTAATCCATGTTTGCGAAGGAAGTCTGCAGTACCCTGTGTAGCCTCAATATTAAAGCCGAGGTTGTAGAAACGCTGAACAAGTGGCAGAGCCTTCTCTTTATCACGGTCTGCAAGGGTTACAAGGACTGTTCCGTAGTTTACAACATCCATACCCGAAGCCTGAAGAGACTTATACAGCGCG
The DNA here is from genome assembly GCA_017507075.1 of Alistipes sp. GTDB lineage: Bacteria > Bacteroidota > Bacteroidia > Bacteroidales > Rikenellaceae > Alistipes. Next base: position 857 of record JAFWBN010000089.1, read on the forward strand.
CGAGTCATTGAGTTGTCATAACCTATAGCCTCACCTGTAGATTTCATCTCAGGGGATAGGTATGTATCAATACCCTTAATCTTGGCAAATGAGAAGGCAGGAGTCTTAACAAAGAAACGCTTGCGCTCACGACCATATACCTCTGTAATACCCTGCTCCTTGAGAGAGTGTCCGAGCATTACGCGAGTAGCAATCTTTGCCATTGGTACATTGCAAGATTTTGAGAGGAACGGTACTGTTCGTGATGAACGAGGATTAACCTCGATAACATATACCTTATCCTGACTATCCACGATAAACTGTATGTTGTATAGACCAATAATACCTATAGCTTTACCTAAACGAACAGTATAGTCAATCATCTTCTCCTTTACAGCGTCGCTAAGGCTGAAAGATGGATATACGCTGATACTGTCGCCGGAGTGGATACCTGTCTTCTCTACATGCTCCATAATGCCAGGGATAAATACATCTTCTCCATCGCAAATAGCATCCACCTCAGCCTCCTTACCCATGATATACTTGTCAACAAGTACAGGAGAGTCCTCGTTAATCTCAACAGCATTTTGCAGGTAGTGGCGCAGAGCCTGCTCATTTCCCACAATCTGCATAGCTCTACCGCCAAGCACGAAACTTGGACGAACAAGAACAGGGTAGCCGATAGCCTCAGCGGCAGCAACACCATCCTCAATCTCTGTTACAGCCTTTGCTTGTGGCTGAGGAATACCTACCTGACGCATAATAGCCTCGAAGAGTTTTCTGTCCTCAGCCTTATCGATAGCCTCAAGGTCTGTTCCGATAATCTTTACACCCATCTGAACAAGCGGCTTGGCAAGATTGATGGCTGTCTGACCTCCGAGAGTAACGATAACACCCTCTGGATTCTCATGATGGATTATGTTCATCACATTTTCCACAGTCAGAGGCTCAAAATAGAGTTTGTCAGAGATTGTATAGTCGGTAGATACGGTCTCAGGGTTGTTGTTGATAATTATCGCCTCATATCCTGCCTCTCGGATAGCCCAAATAGCGTGTACTGTCGAGTAGTCGAACTCCACACCCTGACCAATACGGATAGGACCGGAACCAAGCACAACAATCTTCTTTCGATTTGATACAATCGACTCGTTCTGAGACTCATAAGTTGAGTAGAAGTAAGGAATATAGCGATCAAACTCTCCTGAGCATGAGTCTATAATCTTATATACAGGCTTGATGTCCATACTCTCGCGAAGAGTAAATACCTCACTCTCTGTCATACCCCAAAGCTGACCAATGTACTTGTCGCCAAAGCCTAAACGCTTAGCCTCAAGCAGAGTCTGTTTGTCGCCCTTTGCCTGAGCAACTCTTCTCTCCATGCGAACAATATTCTTAAACTTCTCAAGGAAGAGCATGTCAATTTTTGTGCGGTCATAAATCAGTGAGCGGTCAATACCACGACGCAACAGCTCTGCAATGGCATAGATACGGTCATCTGTACCGCGAGTGATGTATGATAGCATCTCCTGTGTCGGCATCTGGTCGAACTTCTTGTTGTGGATATGACACACACCGGTCTCAAGAGAGCGGACAGCCTTCAAAAGACTCTCCTCAATAGTTCTACCGATACTCATAGCCTCACCTGTAGCCTTCATCTGAGTACCGAGCTCGTTTGAGGCCTCGCTGAACTTGTCAAATGGGAAGCGGGCAACCTTTGTTACTACATAGTCGATGGCCGGCTCACAACATGCAGGCATACCCTCTATTAAAATCTCATCAAGGGTCATACCTATAGCAACCTTTGCCGTTACTCGGGCAATAGGGAAGCCACTCGCTTTAGATGCAAGGGCAGAAGAGCGAGATACACGAGGGTTAACCTCGATGATGTAGTATTTGAAAGAGAGTGGGTCGAGTGCAAACTGAACATTGCAACCACCCTCAATTTTGAGTGCGCGGATAAGCTTTAGTGCGCTGTCGCGTAGCATCTGGAACTCTTTGTTTGAAAGAGTCTGAGCAGGAGCTACAACAATACTATCGCCTGTATGGATGCCGACAGGGTCAACATTTTCCATGCTACAGATAGCTATTGCTGTGTCGTTCTTGTCGCGCATAACCTCAAACTCAATCTCTTTGTAGCCTTTGATACTCTTCTCGACAAGTACCTGATGTACAGGAGATACAGCAAGGGCGTTACGCATAAGCTCTCTAAGCTGCTGCTCGTTGTCAGCAAAACCACCACCAGAACCACCAAGAGTAAAGGCAGGACGCAAAACAACAGGATATGTAATCTTCTCAGCAACCTTAACAGCCTCCTCTACAGAATATACAATCTCTGATGGGATTACAGGCTCGCCGAGCTTTATACATAGCTCTTTGAACAGCTCACGGTCCTCAGCCTGCTCGATACTCTGGAACGATGTTCCGAGAATTTCAACATGACACTCCTCAAGAATACCCTTTTTTGCCAACTGTACAGCAAGGTTAAGACCTGTCTGACCACCAAGACCCGGAACAATTGCATCAGGACGCTCATAGCGAATAATCTTTGCAACATACTCAAGTTTGAGTGGCTCCATATATACCTTATCGGCTATAAAGGTGTCAGTCATGATTGTTGCAGGGTTGGAGTTGACAAGGATAACCTCATATCCCTCCTCTTTGAGTGCAAGGCATGCCTGAGTTCCTGCATAGTCAAACTCTGCTGCCTGACCAATGACAATCGGACCTGAGCCGATTACCATAACTTTCTTTATATCTGTTCTTTTAGGCATGTTGATTATCCTCCATCAATTTAATAAATTTGTCAAATAGATATGCGCTATCGTTGGCTCCTGGAGCTCCTTCGGGGTGATACTGCACAGAGAAGAGCTTGTCTTTGCGACATGCAATACCTGCCACCATGTTGTCAAGAACACCTCTATGAGTAACCTCAAGGCTTGTATTCTCAAGAGATTTGTCGCAAACAACCCACTCAAGGCTCATGCCTGTTGTCTCTATACGACCTGAGATAGTGTTTCTTACAGGTCGGCTACTGCTACGGTTGCCATCCTTAACCTTTGTACACTCAGCACCGTAAGCAAGAGCTATAAGCAGGTGCCCGAGGCTGATACCCATCATCGGAACCTCGCCTTTAAGCTCCTTGATAAGTGAAACTACCTCTGGTACGAGGTATGGAGAGCCTGGGCCATTAGAGATAAGTATTCCGTGTGGATTAAAGGCTCTAATCTCCTCAATAGGGGTGTTGTAAGGTACTATAATAACATTGCAACCGCGACTGTTGAGCGACTCTATAATGCTGCGCTTAACACCACAGTCGATAACAACAACATCAAAACGGTGGTTTGGTGTTCTTGAATACCAACGCTTGCGGCAGCTCACTTTGCTGACAACATTCTCACAAATAGGTGTTGCTTCAATAAGTGCAAGAGCCTCCTCAACGCTTGTCTGAGCATCTACAATGGCTGCACGCATAGAGCCGCAGTCTCTTAGCGTGCGGGTAAGCATACGAGTATCAATGCCTGCAATACCCGGAACAGAGTTCTCCTCCATAACCTCGGCTATAGTCTTAGTAAAGCGGAAGTTGCTCGGTGTAGGGCAATACTCTCTGACAATAAGACCTCCTATGCCGACAATCTTGGACTCAAAATCGTCATCCGCAATACCGTAGTTACCTATAACCGGATAGGTCATAACTACAAGCTGGTCTGTGTAGCTCGGATCAGAGAGAATCTCCTGATAGCCAACTACCGAAGTGTTGAAAACAATGTCGCAGACAGCCGTCCGATTTGCTCCGAAACCGTAGCCGAAGAACTGCTCACCGTTTTGCAAAACGAGTTTCTTTTCTAAATTCATAGTTTGTGTTATTATTTATTCTCTTTTGTAATCTCTTCCCAAACTTTTTTGCCACCAAATAGTGTCAAGCGGCATTTGCCATATAGTTGCCAACCCTCAAAAGGTGTAGCCTTGCCTTTTGATAAAAAGTTGTTGCTGTCAACAGTAAATGGGGTAGTGGTGTCAAAAACAGCTATATCTGCTCTCTCTCCTACAGCAAGAGCTCCACCAAGGCGGAAAATCCTGCGAGGATTGTCGCACATTAGCTCAATTGCCTTCTCAAGTGTGATAATCCCACTTCGTACAAGCTTTGTATAGACAACGGCAAACGAAGTCTCAAGGCCTACAACACCCATGGCACTTGACTCTAAGCCGCGACTCTTCTCCTCTGCTGTATGTGGAGCATGGTCGGTGGCAATAACCTCAATAGTGCCATCTTTAATGCCCTCAATCAGTGCATCACGGTCTGAAGCAGAACGGATAGGGGGATTCATCTTAAATCTTCCCTCCTCAGCAATATCGCAATCTGTCATGGTAAGGTAGTGCGGAGCCGTCTCTCCGGACATTTGCAGCCCACGCCTCTTTGCAGCCCTCAGAGCCTCAACACTCCCCGCTGCAGACATGTGGCAGATATGGTAACGACAACCACTCTGAGCTACAAGTTCTGTATCTCTGACAATAGGACCCCACTCACTCTCTGAGCAGATACCTCTGTGGTTGTGTTTTACCGCATACTCTCCATCGTGAATATAGCCGCCTCTGAGTAGTGATTCGTCCTCACAATGTGCTGCGATAATACCATCAACGGCAGCAATCCTCTTCATGGCTGCAAGCATAACCTCTCCATTTTGAACGCCACTGCCATCATCCGAGAAGCCTGCACAGTGGGGTAGAAGAGACTCGACATCTACAACCTCAGAGCCGCTACGAGACTTTGTTATTGTAGCAAATGGCACAACCTGAACAACGGCTTGAGAGTCGATTTTTGCCTGCTGAATAGCTAAATTTTCGGGACTGTCTGGCGCGGGGTTAAGATTTGGCATAGAGCAGAGTGTTGTTACTCCGCCATGCGCAGCCGCCATTGTACCGCTTGCGATAGTCTCTTTTTGAGAGAATCCTGGCTCTCTAAGATGAACATGCACATCTGCAAGTCCATAGCTGACAATGGAATTTGTGGCATCAAATACCTCAGTCTCGGCATCTGCACAGATATTTGATTCAATGGCTGTTATAATGCCATTTTCAACCAATACATCAGCCTTGTAACTCTTGCCACGGGTAACTACTGTACCCCCCTTTATCAAAATCTTACCCATACGATAAAAAACAGGCGACCCGTAGGTCGCCCGATAATCAAACAAAAGCGGAAACAGAAACCATATAACCCCACTGCTGAGGCTTGCCTCCTGACAATATGTCGTGCTGTAGTGCCATATATTCCCATCCTTTATATTGGGCACAAAGGTAGTAAAAAATAGTCAAATATCCAACTTTTTCACTACATTAACGCGGTAAAATCGTATATTTTAATTTTGCGTATGCTCTTTCAGCCTTTTCGAGTGCTTTTTCCACACTCTCATCGGTTGCTAAAATCACTCCAAAACGGCGATGACCTACAACTTCAGGCTTGCCAAAGAGGCGAATCTGAACACCATCTTCTGCTACAACCTCCTCCAAATTCTCAAAGACAACTTTGTCGCTGTCGCCCTCTACAACAATCGCTTTTGAGGCACTTGCTCCATAGAAACGAACAGATGGTATAGGCAGACCTATAACCGCGCGTGCATGGAGCGCAAACTCGGATAAATCCTGAGAAATCATAGTTACCATACCCGTATCATGTGGACGAGGAGAGACCTCGCTGAAAATTACATCATCTCCTTTGATAAACATCTCCACGCCGAAGATTCCGTGGCCTCCAAGAGCACCTGTTATCTTGCGGGCAATATCTTTTGCTCTCTCTTTGGCTATCTGACTCATAGGCTGAGGCTGCCAAGACTCGCGATAGTCTCCATCAACCTGATGGTGTCCTATAGGCTCAAGGATTGTCGTTCCTGCGCTATGGCGTACTGTGAGCATGGTTATCTCGTAGTCAAAATCAACAAAACGCTCAACAATAACTCTTCCGGCACCGGCTCTGCCACCCTCTTGTGCAGTCTGCCATGCCTTATCGATGTCTGCCTCGCACTTTACGGTACTCTGTCCATGACCCGAAGAGGACATAATCGGCTTTACAACACATGGAATACCAACCTCTTTAATTGCGGCAAGATACTCCTCTTTATTGTCTGCAAAGCGGTAGAAAGATGTAGGAAGCCCCAACTCTTCGGCTGCTAAACGACGAATACCCTCACGATTCATTGTGAGCCATGCAGCTTTTGCTGTAGGTGTTACGCTGTATCCCTCTTTCTCAAGCTCTACAAGGGTCTGTGTGGCAATAGCCTCAACCTCAGGGATGATATAATCAGGCTTTTCGGTCTCAATAATCTCTCTAAGTCGCTCTCCATCAAGCATAGATAGGGTGTAGCTGCGGTTGGCAACATGCATCGCAGGCGCATTCTGATAACGGTCAAGGGCTACAACCTCAATACCGTATCTCTGCAACTCAATGGCAACCTCTTTGCCAAGCTCGCCAGAACCACAAAGTAGGGCTTTTTTGCCGACAGTAGTCATCGGCGTTCCAATCTTTACCATATTATATTATTATTGTGTGTTATACTCAATACCGGACGGGGACAAAGGTAGTAAAAATTTATACGAGCTACAAATTTTAATCAACCTCTGTGTTATTATCCTCTTGTCAACAATTTGTTAAAAAAACACACGGTGATATTTGGCTGTTCGGGAAAAGTAATGTAATTTTACGCACGGAAACTAAATCAAACTCTAGATATGAAAAAAGTAGATGTTGTACTTGGTCTTCAGTGGGGAGACGAGGGTAAAGGTAAGGTTGTTGATGTTTTGACACCTAACTATCAGGTTATCGCCCGTTTTCAGGGTGGTCCAAATGCAGGACACTCGCTCCATTTCAATGGAGACAAGTTTGTGTTGCACACTGTTCCTTCAGGAATCTTTAGAGATGGCTCAATGAATATCATTGGCAATGGTGTGGTTATCGACCCTGTAATTCTTGCAGACGAGATTGCTCAGATTGAGGCTAAAGGTATTGATGTTGTCTCAAGAATGAAGATTTCAAAGCGTGCGCATCTTATTCTGCCTACACACCGTGTTCTCGATGCAGCAAGTGAGGCTGCTAAGGGTAAGACCAAGATTGGCTCGACATTGAAGGGTATCGGTCCTGCTTATATGGATAAAACAGGTCGTAACGGTCTTAGAGTAGGCGATATTCTGCTGCCAGACTTTATGGAGCGTTACCAGGCTTTGAAAGATAAGCACCTCTTCCAACTCCGTCAGTATGACTATCAGTTCGATATCACAACTTATGAGGCTGAGTGGTTTAAGGGTATCGAATCATTGCGCCGTTTTGAGTTCGTAGATAGCGAAATTTTGGTTAATAACTATATCGCAAATGATGCAACAATCCTTGCTGAGGGTGCTCAGGGCTCACTGCTTGATATAGAGTTTGGTACATATCCTTATGTAACCTCTTCAAATACCCTCTGCGCAGGCGTTTGTACAGGTCTTGGTGTCGCTCCAACCCGTATTGGCGAGGTGTATGGTATCTTTAAGGCTTACTGCACTCGCGTAGGTAGCGGTCCTTTCCCAACAGAGCTCTTTGATGCTACAGGCGAGACCCTTCGTCAGGTTGGAAACGAGTTCGGTGCTACAACAGGTCGTCCTCGTCGTTGCGGTTGGCTTGACCTTGTGGCTCTGAAGTATGCCGTAATGATGAACGGCGTTACAGCTCTTATTATGATGAAGTCAGATATCCTTAACGATTTTGATACTATCAAAGTGGCTGTGGGCTATGAGGTTAATGGCAAGAAGGTTGACTACTTCCCATATGAGGCAGATGAGTCTATTAAACCTATCTATCAGGAGTTTAAGGGCTGGAATTGCGATATCTGTGCAGTTCGCGACTTTGAGCAGTTCCCAGAGGAGTTCAAAAACTATGTAGCCTTCATCGAGGAGCAGACCGGCGTTCCTGTGAAGATTATCTCTGTAGGTCCTGATCGTGAGGAGACTATAGTTCGCTAATTTGTTGCCATAGCGGCACATTTCCTTCCGCTACCCCTCACTCCAACAAAGGGCAGTACGCATAAGTACAGCCCTTCGTTGTTTTTCAGGGCGAGCGTTGTAAATGCACCACTCTGACAACAAATGGGTGCTTTGATTAGGCGGGGGAGGAACTTTAATCTGGGCGCGCGTCTCTAAGGATCTTAGAGACACTTCTACGGAGCAGAAATCCGGCATAGGCGTTGAGCCTATGCCGGATTTTCAGTTGTGCAGTCCTTTATTACTCGTGATGTGCAAGTACGGTGTGTGCTACCTCTCCGTGGCTAACAATTTGGATAGGGCAGTGGTAGTTGTCTAACTGCTCCTGGGTAATAATATTTGAGTTGTGGCGGTGTACGGTTTTATTGACGCATACAATGTTTTTAACCACGCTTGTAATTGTTCCCACATCGTGTGAAACCATTATTATAGCCATCTTTTTATTCAATTCGCCAAGCATTGTATATAGGAAGTTTTCAAAGCGATTATCCACAAAATTTGCAGGCTCGTCGAGTATCAGAAGCTTAGGCTCCATAATGATTGCACGGCAGAGTAAGGCGCGCTGCAGTTGACCTCCGGAAATCTCGCCTATTTGGTGGTTTGCGATATCTGCAATTCCCGCATAATCAAGGGTTTGCGCAACCTTTATTCTATCTTTTGATGTATATCTGCCAAAGAATCCCTTTTCGCTTTGTAGTCCGGACATTACCACCTCAGATACAGATATTGGAAATTGGTTATCAAAGCTGCTTTGTTGTGGCATATATCCGATAAGTCGCTTACCATTGCGGTATAGACTTGGCGCAAGAGTGATATTTCCGCTGTGAGGTATAAATCCGAGAATGCTCCTAACGAGGGTTGTTTTTCCACCCCCGTTTGGGCCGATAATGCCGATAAAGTCGTCGCTAAAAATCTCAAGATTGGCACCCTCTATGGCTGCAAAGTTGTCATATCGGACAGTTACATTTTCAAGATTTACAATTCTCTCCATTATTCGGTAATAAGGTATGCTATTTGTCGTATATTGTCAAAGATGTCTTCAGCTAAAGGATTTATTGCAACACTCTGAGCACCAATATCTTCGCATATAACCTCTACGCTTGACTCTGGAAACTCTTGTTGATAAAACACCCTCTTTATGCCGTTATTTCTTGCTAAATCTATAATCTGAGATATATGCTTTGCACTTGGCTCTTTGCCCTCATCCTCTATTGCAATCTGCTCTAAGTTGTAGTCCCTGGCAAGGTATGTCAGAGCTGGATGATATATTATAAAGTAGGGGAGTGATGAGGCTTTGCACAACTCTGCAACCTCCTCATCAAGTGCTAAAATGCGGTCTGCTAAAACTGTATAGTTGTCTGCATAGTCTGTTGCCTCCGGCATAGCTGCAACAATGGCATTGTATGCGTTTGTTGCCATTATAGCCAAAGATTTTGGCGAACACCAGATGTGAGGGTCTATGCCGTGGTGGCAATGATGAGAGTGATGCGCATGCGAACAACTGCCTTCTATCAACTCTATACCACAGCTGAGGTCTATGACCTTGCTCTGATTGTGAATCCTTTGGAGTAACGATTTCTCAAAGTCAAGTACGCCTGTTCCAAATACAAGGTTCGCCTTGTTTAACTCCACAAACTGCTTTGGTGTTGGCTCAAAAGTCTCAGGTGAAGCCCCTGCAGGCACAAGTACCTTAATTTCAAAATCATCACCTACAATAGCCTCTACAATCGGTTTTATGGGGGCTATGGAGACATAAATTATATCCTTATCAGACGATTTTTTGCCGCCACAAGCAACAAATATCATCGCTGCAGCTGTATATATAAATAGGTATTTGATACTTTTCATGTCGATATATTTTTACACTACAAAGTTACATAACTTTTTTAATAACGCCAAATAACAACGGTTGAGTTCTGCCAATATCACAAATAGGGGGTCTAAAATGACGATATTACAAAATGATGTAATATGTATATTATGTTCACTTTTACGATTGGTGTAGCCTTTATACTTAGCGTTTTACGTTTTTATAAAAAATCCTTAAAAAATTTAAGACATGGAAAGATTTCTTGATTTTTTGTCAAAGTTAGTTAATTCGCCGATTATTGACATTGTTGTTATTCTACTTACTCTTTATTTCTGTTGTTTCCTCAGTTCTTGTGGAGTTATACAGAAAATTCCTCAGGATGTAGGAGCTGAAGGAACTATAACTAAAGAGAAGGTTGTTAACCGGACAACTAAGTGGTATTATAATCCTGAGAGTTATGCGAATTAAAGCATTTGAATTGAGAAATGGTCAGCGATTTAAGTTTTATGATTCTGATGAAAAGGAATATACTGCTGTTGGTATTGTTGACGGTAAGTTGTTATATAATGACCATAATCACTTAATAAAGAAAGACTTTTTTCTTTCCAATTTGTATATAACTGTTAGTGTATCTCCTTATGTTAAATGTACTCAGTTATCGCTGTTCTCTTGACCCTCCTTCTGAGCCTCGTCAGGCTGAACACTTTAGTTTGTCTATTCTTTCTGAGCGATTGCATTTTTGTAATACTGAGCTTAATTGTACACCTGGGCGTAAGTGTCTAAACTGCCCGACTTTTGAATTACTTTTTGTTAAACA
>JAFWBN010000090.1 GCA_017507075.1 Alistipes sp.
CTTACGCTATCCAGGCAGGTCGTGAACTTAGAGTTATCGTTGGCGCAGACAAGCTCTCTGATGCCGAGTCTGAGGCTCTATCACACGATATTGCAAAGCGTATTCAGGACGAGATGACATATCCTGGACAGGTAAAGATTACCGTTATCCGCGAGACCCGCTCCGTAAGTTACGCAAAGTAGTAACGACTGTATATAGAGTTGGCGGAGCTATTGACTCCGCCTCTTTTTACATAGTAAAGACCCCTTAGAAGTTTCTACACTTTATCTCTAATTCTATGAAACAGAATTGGAAACCGGGCACAATGATAGCCCCCGTTCCGGCAGTAATGGTCAGCTGCTCAGATGGTAACATAAATAACATCCTCACCATTGCGTGGACGGGTACAATATGCTCTGAGCCGGCAATGTGCTACATATCTGTTCGCCCGGAGCGTTACTCATACGACATTATCCGCCGTACAGGAGAGTTTGTGATAAACCTCACCACCTCTGCCCTTGCCAAGGCTACAGATTGGTGCGGTGTGCGCTCCGGCAGAGACTTTGACAAGTTTGCATACTGCAACTTAACTCCCGAAAAATGTCAGCATGTTGCAGCTGTGGCAATAGCAGAGTCGCCCGTATCTATTGAGTGTCGTGTAAAACAGATTATTCCTCTCGGCTCGCATGATATGTTTATCGCAGAGGTTGTGGGTGTTATGGTGGACTCTTCACTGCTTGACCCTCAGACGGGCAAACTCGATTTAAGCCGTGCAGACCTTCTTGGATATGCCCATGGGGAGTATTTCAGTTTGGGTGAAAAACTTGGTACCTTCGGCTGGAGTGTAAAGGGTTCTACAAAGAGACAAGAACAGAGAAATAACAGCAAAAAATAAGAGATATGGAACAGCAAGAGTATCTACAGAATTTTGAAAAATCACTTGCCGAGCAACTTACAAAAACACTCTCCGACAAGCACCTACTACCCGGATATACCTTTGAGGTTGAGGAGCTTACAGAGGCATGGCATACATCTGCACCCGACTATATGGCAGATGCTGTACCGCAGATTGCCGACTACCCTCTTGCAGCCATCGCTTGGGCGGCATACTTTGGTGCGGGAGCTGCTGTACTTTGGGATAAAGGCGAGATAAACAATAATGAAAACCTATATCTCAGGCTGCGTGATGCACGCGGATTTGACGAGATGGATGAGTATGTGGCATACTTACTGCTTGACCATGGCGTAAAGCAGGCAGAGATAGACAAAGTTGAAGATGCTCTACGCAGTGCCGCGCAAAGTGCCGAGACGGCAATACGCAAAGAGAATATTGAGCCTCAGAGTGTTATGGCTTTTCATATTTTCGCACGCACAGTCAAAGTTTTCTTTGTCCTTGGACTCTCTATTGGTCTTTATCTGATGGGATACAAATACGAAAAGGTCAAGGTTGATTTACCAAGCTAAGACAATGTACACACTGAGAATAACCACCTCGTATGCCGAAAATTGGCGATACAACATAATGCTCACCTGCGCTCTTAAAAATGAGGCGGATGAGCAGGTCGGTTTTTTTTCGGCTGAAGACTCTATTTTACCCATCTCAACCAACAGCACTACCCCACCCGAAGGCTTTGTGCGTCAGAGAGTTGTGGAGAGAGATTTTAGCCCATGCCACAGCATAGATTTATGCCTCTATCTGTTGCCAAATTCGCTTCCGGAAACAAAGACTCTGAAGGGCGAAAAACTATCTTTTCCAATCAAAATCTCGATACTCAAAGATGGCGAAACAATATTCACAGAGAAGTGGGAGGTCAATCGTTTTGGAGGTATTGGAAAAGAGCAAACAATTGTAATTAACGGATAATTGTTTAAGTTAAGCAAAAATTACTACAAAATATTTGGATTTTAATCCAAAATGCTCTATATTTGCAGAGTAGAAGGGGTTAGAGACATGGAAAGGGGACAGCAAGTCCCCTTCTTTCATAGAAAATGGTCAGGATTTGCGCCTCTTGTAATTAAGAATAAACAGATATAACTATATGGATATTAACAAGTTAACAGAGGTTGTTGAGGATTTTCTTCAGGGCAGCGATATCTTTATCGTTGACTGTTTAGTAACGCCATCTAACGAGATTACTCTTATTTTGGATTCTGACAGCAGAGTCTCAATAGATAGCTGTGTTGCCGTTTCTCGTGCTGTAGATGCAGCATTTGACAGAGATACGGAGGATTTTTCACTCACCGTAACCTCCGCAGGTATTGGCGAGCCACTGAAGCTACTGCGTCAATACAAAAAGATTATCGGCTCTCCGATTGAGGTATTGCTTACTGACGGAGTAAAGATTTTAGCAACTTTGGATGATGCCACAGAGGATGGTATTATAATCTCTTACGACAGCAAAGTGGCCGTTGAGGGCAAGAAGCGTAAAGAGCTACAGCACATAGTGCGCAATGTAACTTTCAGCCAGATAAAGAGTGCTAAAGAGTATTTGGATTATAAGTAGAAACAAATAATAAAATTAAAGACAATGAACAATTTGAATCTTATCAGCAACTTTGCAGAGTTCAAAGAGCTGAAGAGCATCGACAAATCGACAATGATTGGCGTACTTGAGGATGTATTCCGCCACGCGTTGCAGAAGCAGTACGGCACAGACGAGAACTTCGATGTTATCATCAATGCAGACAAGGGCGACCTTGAGATTTGGCGCAACCGTACAGTTGTTGCCGACGACGAGCTAACAGATGCTGTTCGTGAAATCAAACTTTCTGAGATTAAGGCTATCGACCCATCTTATGAGGTTGGCGACGAGTACACCGACCCTATTACTTTCGACTCATTTGGTCGTCGCGCCGTGCTTTCACTGCGTCAGAATTTAGCATCCAGAATCCTTGACCTTGAGAAGGCTTCTTTGTATGAGAAGTATCGCGACAAGGTAGGTCAGATTGTATCGGGTGAGATTTATCAGGTATGGAAAAAAGAGGTTTTGGTTCTCGATGATGACGACAACGAGCTTATCCTGCCTCGCATAGAGCAGATTCCTGGCGAGTATTACCACAAGGGCGACACTCTGAAGGCTATCGTAAAGAGTGTTGAGATGAACAACAACCAGCCAAGAATCATCCTCTCTCGTACCGCAAACCAATTCCTTGAGCGTCTCTTTGAGGCTGAGGTTCCTGAGATTTATGACGGACTTATCACAATCAAGAAGATTGCCCGAATCCCTGGAGAGAGAGCAAAGGTTGCCGTTGAGTCTTATGATGACCGAATTGACCCTGTAGGCTCTTGCGTAGGTATGAAGGGCTCACGAATTTACACTATCGTAAAGGAGTTGCACAACGAGAATATCGATGTTATCAACTACACAGCAAACACCAAGCTGCTTATTCAGCGTTCTCTAAACCCTGCAAAGACTACAGAGATTATCATTGACGAGGAGCGTCAGACAGCATCTGTATATCTTGACCCAGACCAGGTATCACTTGCTATTGGTAAGGGCGGTTTGAATATCCGTCTTTCAAAGATGCTTACAGGCTACAACATTGATGTATATCGCAATATTGAGGGTGGCGATATTCCACTCTCTGAGTTTAATGATGTTATTCCAGATTGGCAGATTGAGGCACTCTCGGCTGTTGGTCTTGACAGAGCGAAGGCAGTCCTTGCACTGAGCGCAGAGGAGATTGCAGAGCGTGCAGACCTCGAAGTTGAGCAGGCAGAGGAGATTATCGCAATACTTGAAAGAGAGGCAGAACAGAGCGAAGAGTAGAGCCCTGTTTCAACTTGAAACAAGTTGACCAAGTTCCCCACAATCCGGTTACGAGATGGTCGTAACAACCATAAAACATTGTTAAACGAAAAAAGGAGAAATATACATGGAGAACGAAAGAAAATTACGCCTCATACAGGTTGCCAAAGAGTTTAAGGTGGGTCTTAGTACACTGACAGACTTTTTGCACAAAAAGGGCGTTGCTATAGATGGCTCGCCAAATACACAGATAAGCGGAGAGGTATATGCTGTTGTAGAGAAGGAGTTTGGTGCAAACCGCAGCTCCTCTTCAGCACGCGACAGCATCCGCGAGAAGATTTCAACAAAGCAGGCTACTATATCTATCGAAGAGCCAAAGGCTGAGCCTAAGCGCAACATAGAGGTTAAAGAGGAGATTGTGCAGCAGCCTCGCATCCTTGGCAAGGTTGAGCTTGACAAGAAAGGCAACATTGTAAAACCTGAGTCAAAGCCAGAGCAACCAAAACCTCAGCCAAAGCCTGAGCAGCCAAAACCTCAACCAAAGCCAGAGCAGCCTAAGCCACAGCCAAAAGCTGAGCAGCCTAAGCCGCAACCAAAGCCAGAGCAGCCAAAATCTCAGCCTAAGCAGGAGGAGAAGCGTCCTGAGAGCGGACAATTTAAGCCTACAGAGGCTCCAACGCTTGCAGGTCCGCAGATTTTGGGTAAGATTGATGTTACAGGCATGGTCCCTGGTGGCAAACATCGCCGTAAGAGAATCGACAAAGAGAAGATTGACATCACTCGTCAGCAAAATCAGTCGCATGGCTCTTCAAAGAAGAACAAGGGCGAGAATAAAAATGAAAATAAAGCCAACAACCAGCCTCAGCAGGGTCATGGCAAGAAGAATAAGCACAACAAACCTGCACCAAAACCTATTGTTCGTCCTGAGGTATCAGACGAGGAGGTATCAAAGCAGGTAAAAGACACTCTTGCTCGTCTGACAGCAAAGGGTGCTAAGAATAAGGGTGCTAAGTATCGTAAAGAGAAGCGTGAGGAGGTTCGTGAGAAGATAAACGAGCAGATGGAGCTTCAGGAGATGGAGCGCAAGGTACTCAAAGTAACCGAGTTTGTTACTGTCAGCGAGCTTGCGACTATGATGGCTGTATCGCCTATGGATGTTATCTCTGCATGTATGAACCTCGGACTTATGGTATCTATAAACCAGCGTCTTGATGCCGAGGCTCTTGTTGTTGTTGCAGAGGAGTTCGGATTTACAACCGAGTTCGTATCTGTAGAGATTCAGGAGGCTATTGGCGATGAGGAGGTTGATGCTCCGGAGGATTTGGTATCCCGTCCACCAATTGTAACCGTTATGGGCCATGTCGATCACGGTAAGACCTCTCTTCTTGATAACATCCGTAAGACAAATGTTATCGCAGGCGAGGCAGGAGGTATCACACAGCATATCGGTGCATACTCTGTAGAACTTAATGGTCAGAAGATTACCTTCCTCGACACCCCTGGACACGAGGCATTTACCGCTATGCGTGCCCGTGGTGCGAAGATTACCGATGTGGCAATTATTATCGTTGCTGCAGATGACAGCGTGATGCCTCAGACCGTAGAGGCTATCAACCACGCACAGGCCGCAGGTGTACCTATGGTATTTGCCATAAACAAGATTGATAAGCCTGCAGCCAATGTAGAGCGTATTAAGGAGCAGTTGGCAGGTATGAACTACCTTGTAGAGGATTGGGGCGGAAAATACCAGAGCCAGGATGTCTCTGCAAAACAGGGTCTAAATCTTGACAAACTCCTTGAGAAGGTACTCCTTGAGGCAGAGATGCTCGACCTTAAGGCTAATCCAAACAAGCGTGCCAAGGGTGCAGTTATCGAGTCAACACTTGACAAGGGCCGTGGTTATGTGGCAACAGTGCTTGTGCAGGATGGAACTCTGAGAGTTGGCGATGTTGTACTCTCTGGAACATATACAGGTCGCGTAAAGGCGATGTTTGACGAGAACGGAAAGAAGGTCAGCGTGGCAGGTCCGGCAACACCTGTGCAGTTGCTCGGTCTTAATGGTGCACCGCAGGCTGGAGACTCCTTCAATGTTATGGAGGATGACCGCTCAGCACGCGAAATTGCAAACAAGCGCGAGCAGTTGCAGCGTATGCAGGGTATTATGACTCAGAAACATGTTACTCTGGATGAGATTGGTCGTCGTATCGCTATTGGCTCGTTCAAAGAGCTTAATATTATCGTTAAGGGTGATGTGGACGGCTCTGTTGAGGCTATGTCAGGCTCACTGATTAAGCTCTCTAAGGAGAGTGTTCAGGTTAATGTTATCCATGCCGCAGTAGGTCAGATTTCCGAGAGCGATGTACTTCTTGCAACAGCCTCAAATGCGATTATCATCGGCTTCCAGGTGCGCCCTTCAGCTGCTGCGCGTCGTTTGGCAGAGAAGGAGGAAATTGAGATTCGTCTCTACTCTATCATCTACGATGCTATCAACGAGATTAAGGACGCTATTGAGGGTATGCTTGAGCCTGTAATGAAGGAGGAGATTGTCTGCTCTATCGAGGTACTTGAGACCTTCAAAATCTCTAAGGTCGGAACTATTGCCGGAGGTATGGTCCGCGAGGGTAAACTTCAGCGTAACACCCCTATCCGCGTAATCCGCGACGGTATTGTAATCCATACAGGTCGCTTGGGCTCACTTAAGCGATTCAAGGATGATGTTAAGGAGGTAGTATCAGGTCAGGATTGCGGACTTAATATCGAATCATACAACGATATTAAGGTTGGCGATATTATCGAGGGATACGAGCAGGTAGAAGTAAAGAGAAAATAATTATTCACAACCTAACTAAATAATTTAGAACAATGATTAAGTTTGTAACAGCAGAAGAGGCTGTAAAGGTAATCAAGTCTGGTGATCATATTCACCTCAGTTCAGTAGCATCGGCTCCTCAGTGCCTTATCAAGGCTATGTGCGAGAGAGGCCGTAACAAAGAGTTTAAGGATGTACACATCCACCACCTCCACACAGAAGGTCCTGCACCTTATGCAGACCCTGAGTTCGAGGGCATCTTCCAGCTCGACTCTTTCTTTGTAGGTGGCAATGTACGCAAGGTAACTCAGAGCGGTTATGCGGATTATATTCCAATTTTCCTCAGCGAGACTCAGAAACTCTATCGTTCTGGTGCTGTTCCTTGTAATGTTGCTATGATTCAGGTATCTACACCTGACAAGCACGGCTATGTATCTTTGGGAACCTCTGTTGATGCAACCCTTGCAGCTGTTGAGTGTGCAGAGCATGTTATCGCAGTGGTAAACAAGTATGTTCCTCGTGCCTTTGGTGATGCAATGATTCACTGCTCACAGATTGAGTATTTCGTTGCTGACGACCAACCACTTGAGGAGGCTCACTTCACAGAGCCTAATGAGGTTGAGACAAAAATCGGTAACCTCTGTGCAGGTCTTATCGAGGATGGCGCAACTCTTCAGATGGGTATCGGTGCAATTCCTAACGCAGTGCTTGCACAGCTGGGAGGCCACAAAAACCTTGGTGTACATACCGAGATGTTCGCTGACGGCGTACTTCCACTCGTAGAGAAGGGCGTTATCAACGGTGCTGCAAAGAATATCGATAAGGGTAAGATGGTATCTACCTTCCTTATGGGTTCTCAGAAGGTTTACGACTTTATCGACGACAACCCAGGGGTACTAATGATGGATGTTGGATATACCAATGACCCTTATGTAATCTCTAAGAATGACCGCGTAACTGCTATCAACTCTGCCCTTCAGGTAGACCTCACAGGTCAGGTATGTGCCGACTCACTCGGTCGTAAGTTCTACTCAGGCGTAGGTGGTCAGATTGACTTTATCTATGGTGCATCACTCTCTAAGGGCGGTAAGGCAATTATCGCTATGCCTTCTATCACAAATAAGGGTATATCTAAGATTGCAGATACCCTTACCGAGGGTGCAGGTGTTGTTACTACCCGTAACCACATCCATTGGTTTGTAACCGAGAACGGTGCTGTTGACCTCTATGGCAAGAGCCTTCAGGAGCGCGCACGCCTTATCATCTCTGTTGCCCACCCATCAGCACAGGAGGCTCTCGACGAGGCCGCATTTAACCGCTACGGCAGCCACCACCATTATATTAAAAGCTATATGAAGAAATAATTTATTTCTTCATATAATCACAAAGACCTTCCATATTGGGAGGTCTTTGTCGTTTTTAATATAACGGTGGTGAAACACTACCTTTGTCGTTTTTTATATTATTACGACAATGCCCTTCGAAAGTGTTGCTCGTTTCGAAAAATATTTCTAATTTTGTACTATCAAGCGTAAGTTTGATATTTACATACTGAAAGTGTTTTTCGCTGTCCTTATATGAGAATCTGACAGTTTTCAACGACTAATGGACTTACGAACAGCACTCACTTCTTGTATAGCTATGTAGCTATGCACAGTTTGTGCATACAGCTCCATACTATTGAGGTGTGGGGCATTGTTATCGTCTGTTTAGTCGGGTTTTGTCAGAGCCTTCATATAGCATTCGAAGATTAACTCCACACTTTCTGTTTATATAGTTTCCATTTGGAGTTAGTGGGCTAACAAACAAAATCTATTTATGGTTAAAAAAGGTTATGAGGCACCTATCGTAGAGTTATATTCTGCGATAGTAGAGCGTGGTTTTCAAAATTCGCTCGAAGATCCCGATGTGGCAGAAACTAAGCCGTGGTAATTCAAATTTTTACACATTTATACACAAAAAACAATGAAAAAATCTATTTTGTCTGTACTTGTGGCTATGGTTTTAGTCGCTTGTACAAAAACGGATGTTGACAATGTAGGCACTCCTGAGCTATCTGTTCCCGAGCAGATTACAGTTGGCTTTGCAGATAACACCCGCATTGAGCTAAATGAGGATGGAAAGACTGTATGGACTCAAGGAGACTATGCGTCAGTATTCTATCGTTCAAATGCCAATCAGAAGTGGCAGTATCAGGGTGAGACCGGAGAGAGAACAGGTGCTCTTAGAAGAGTGGCCGTAGGCTCAAAGACTGCCGATATCAGCCGAGTAGTTGTTGTATATCCATACAATGAGAACTACTATATCAACCCTGAGACTTGCGATGTTGAGGCTACACTGCCTGCTACACAGACCTATAAGGAAGATAGCTATGGTGTTGGTAGCAACCTTATGATTTCATCCGGATATTACAACCAATTCTCGCTTAAAAATGTGTTGGGTTGGCTTAAAATTCAGCTCAAAGGTGAGGGTCAGGTTGTAAAATCTATCTCTCTGAGAGGAAATAACGGCGAGCAGGTTGCAGGTCAGTTGTATGTAAATTCTTCGGATGCTACCTCTATTTTAGCATCCGATATGGGTATTGCCGACGATGATGAGAACAGTGCAGGTGGCGGACTTATTTTTGACGATGCTATAATTAAGGAGGTTACTCTCAGCTGCCCGGATGGTGTTGAGTTACAGTATCTTAAAGCAACAAGTTTCTATATTGCACTACCTCCGCAGACCTTTAGTCAAGGTATTACAATAACTGTTACCTATGACGATGAATCGACAATGGTAAAAACAACATCAAACAGCATAACCATTGACAGAAATGTTATTCAGCCAATGGAGGAGTTGTTCTATGATGGTAACGAAGTTCCTGTATATCAGCTTCTATACAAGACCACTGACAATAACCCTCTCTCTCCAAAGGGAGACCCATTAGCAGACGGAATAACCGTTCTCTCAAATGAATACGACCCTGAAACAGGCTATATAGCAATGAAATTCAGTGGCAAGGTTACCAGAATCCCTACATATTTCCTTGAATCCTACTCTACTCTTACAAGTGTTATTATCCCTGACTGTGTAGAGACTATCGGATATAGCGCGTTTACTTTCTGTGGCAATCTTACAGATATTACATTTAGTAAGAATCTAAAAACCATTGAAGGCGGAGCTTTCTCAAGTGGTTGTTCAAGGACTCTCAACATACCAAAGAGTGTAACCTCTATCGGTGCTACTGCATTTAATGCAAACTTGAACACTATCTACTATGAGGGCAGTTTAGAGGAGTGGTGTAAAATCTCTTTTGGTAACCAAGATGCAGTAGGATTGCACATGAATCTCTTCACAACTGAGAACGGCGTGTTAACAGAGCTAAAAGGCGATATTACACTACCTGCTGATTATATAAATGGCAAGAGTTATATTTTGAACGGTCTTGCTGGTGTAACAAGCATAACCTTGGCTACAGGCATAGAGACAATTGGTGATTTTGCGTTTATGAATTGTACCGACCTTAAACAGGTAATCTTGCCAGAGTCATTAAAGAAGATCAATAATGCTGCATTTAACGGTTGTACAAATCTTGAGACAATAAACATCCCAACAACTGTAGAGAATATTGCCAACTGTTTCCAAGAAACTGCAATCAGCCGAATAGATATCACAGATTTGAGTGCTTATTGCAAAATAAACTTCAGCGGTTACGCTTCACTCTTTAAGTACGACCATGACAATACAGGTTTGTATCTGAACGGAACACTGATAGAGGACCTTGTAATTCCTGACGATTGTGAATCTATCGGCAATTATGCTTTTCAACGCTATCTAAAATTAAAGAGTGTATCCATACCGGGAAGTGTAAAAAGAATAGGCGAAAACGCCTTCTACGACTGCTATAATATAAGCAGTATTACTCTTGCTGAGGGTGTGGAAACAATTGGTGAAAGTAGTTTTAGATATAATACCTCTCTTACCAGCATTACTATCCCTGCAAGTGTAACTCTGATTGAAGGCCGTGCTTTTAGATCCTGTTCAAATCTTAAGAGTGTTGTGCTAAAGCCAACAACTCCGCCAACATTGCATAGTCGAGTATTTGAAGAGAATGCTGCAGGTCGCAAGCTATATGTTCTTGATTACGATGCACTTGACAGCTATAAGACAGTTTGGAGCGAATATGCATCAGATATAGAGTTTGCAGGTATTATATACAAGGCTGCTTCACAAACTTCACCTTACACTTATCACGGTAGTTTCTCAAATGGGGCAACTCTTACCAAAAACAGCTTTGATGAGCAGACAGGAACAGGTGCATTATCTTTTGACAATTTGATATATGAGCTACCAAGCTATTATTTCTGCATGGTAAGTGCTATTACACATGTAACTCTGCCAAGCACGATTACAACAATCGAGCGACAAGTATTTGATAGAACAAGCATCTCAGAGATTGTAATTCCTGATAGCGTAACCTCTTTGGGCGAAAGCACTCTTTCTTGTCAATCTCTTACAAAAGTTACTCTGTCAAAGAACCTTCAAACTATTGGAGGCTATTGTTTCTCAGGTTGTAGTAATTTGGAGAGCATCTCTTTACCACAAACCCTCACAGATATTGGAGAGCGTGCCTTCTCATTTTGTCCTCTCCTTAACAATGTCGTGCTGCCTAATTTGGTAACTGCAATTGGTACTGAGTGTTTCCGTGGTTGTGGCTCTCTTACAAACATAACCCTAAATGAGGGTCTTGAAATAATTGGTCAAAGCGCATTCGAAGGTGTGCCATTTGAGGAGATTACTATTCCATCAACGGTAACTTTCATAGGCAATACAGCCTTCCATAACAACAGTAACCTTCTTAGAGTATATTGTAAGCCTACAATTCCGCCTACATCACTGAAGTATGGTTCGGCGTTTATGAGTTACAACGAGAACCTTGTAATCTATGTTCCGGAGGCTTCTGTTGATTACTATAAGAATTGTGAAGGAGACGACACAAGAAAACACTGGGCATATGTAGAGGATATTATTCAAGGTTATCCATTCTAAATAGTTCCTGACAAGAAGGGGAGTGTCTAACAAGTTTTTAGGCACTCCCTTTCTACTTTCTATTAGAAGTTGTATAACAATAGGGATTTCAAGGCTTGCGAGGCGTTGAGTCCGCAGCATACTTTGGCGTATGTGAGGAACTCAACGACCGATGCGTAACGCAGAAATCACCTTGTTAGACAGCTTCCTTCTGTTATGCAGTTTTTCCTCTATTTCTCTGGTCGGCGCAAGCCCAATCGTGGGCAACGCTCGAATGGGCGTGTGCGGTCGAACCAATAACGATATGTCGTGTGCATCTTGTGCTTTGTGGCGCAGACATAACGCTCTATCATTCTGTTCATTACAGGATTGAAGTCGCCAATCCACGCAAACTCGAACGACTTGTAAGGGCTGCGCCCCGTGCGGATATAGTTTTCGAGAATATAGGTCATAATGGCACTCTCGATAC
>JAFWBN010000091.1 GCA_017507075.1 Alistipes sp.
CATCACAGAACCGTCTGCTGACGCTCCTTTGGTTACGATAAAGTTAGTGCAGGCAAAGGCAACGGTTGCCGTAGCTGCAAAGAGAAGTGTTAGAATAGTTTTTTTCATAATTATTTTAGTGTTATTTCGTTACTTATAATCTCTTTAAGTTCTTTATCCACAATTTTATATGCTACTCTTTGAGGGTTTATATCAACCTCCATCCTGCAACGGTTTGGATTGCAGATAATAGGAAAATTGCACTCTGTAAGAGTATCGCCCGCCTCAAGCAGAGAGTATTTGTGAATATGTGCGCAGAACATTATATCTATATCAGCATTGTTGAGTATAGGTGCAAAGAGGCGACACACCTCGGCCTGGCCATGCCAGCCGTTGCTCTTAGGTGGAATATGCAGAAAAACACACTTGACCTTTGATTGTATAAACTCCTGACTTTCGACTACACTCTTGAGCCACTGAGCTTGAGTTCTGCGATAGGTGTCATAGTCGGCAGTATCCATGTACTCAATATCGCTATCCGGCTTATCTTCGCCTGCGTCAAGGACGATAAAGGCGGCGCAACCGTCATAAAAAACATAGTACGGAGCAGAAGTTGAAGTTGGAAAGTATTGTGAGTAGTTCATCGCCCAAGCTCCGCGAGTCTCATGATTTCCACGAGCGAAAAATAGTGGTACGGAGCTTGCAAATGATGCCACAGAGGGTGCAAGAACACTCTGAATAAGACGCTCCTCGCTCTCAAAACTACTCACCATATCGCCATTATAGAGTACAAAGTCGCAGGTTGTGCTATTTACATAATCTTTAGCAAATAGTGTTTGTATAGCCTCCGGATTATCGTGAAAATCGTTGCCAACAAAGAAGTGTGTGCTATTACTTGTAGTGTCAAGCGTTCTAACCTTATATGGTTGGCAACGATATACATCACTACCCTTGCTCTCGCTATAGCGAATACGACGATTACCATGATTAAGAACAACCCCTTTGTGCAGAACTCTGTAGCGATATGCAGTGCCAGGCTCAAGACCCGTAACACGGACAGTATGCCAACGACCTACAGGTCGCCCGCCGTGAATAGATTGACAGAACTTGCTGCGGGTGCAGTTATAGAAGTGTGTGCCGTCATCCGGAGCAACCTCTACCCAACTTAGCGCATCACAATCTGTCTGCCATACTACGGTAAACTCCGTTTGGGAACAGTTTTGAATATATGGGCCGGCTGTAATCTTTGGAGCACTCTTCTCCTCGGCTCTGGCAGAAAATACAAGCAGGGCAAGTAGTATAAATGTGTACTTTTTCATGCAAAAGAGTTCTAAATCCTTACAAAGGTACTAATTTTGAGAATAAAAAACTATCTTTGTAGCCAAAAGAGTTAAATTATGTCTGTAGCAAATAATTTATCCGCTGTGCTAAGTAGTCTGCCTGAGGGCGTTACCCTTGTGGCTGTATCGAAATATCACCCTATAGAGGCTATTTGGGAGGCATATAATGCCGGTCAGAGACTCTTTGGGGAGAGCAG
>JAFWBN010000092.1 GCA_017507075.1 Alistipes sp.
ATTTTGAAAGTGACAGGAATGAACTGTATAATTTTATCCTCCGGATTCAACAATGCAATGGTATATACATACTCTTTACCTGTTGTAGCATTTTGTATCACAAGATTTAACTCTTCTTCTGGTAATACTTGCTTAATCGGGATTTCGTAAAATGTAACCTTATACATCAAATCGGATACCTCAATGTGCAGATGCTGCTCGCTGTCTATCCAAACACCTATTTTGTCAGCCTCAAAGCGAAAATAACATAGCCACTCCCAAAAACAGCGAGGGATATAATGTATAGTCTTTACTGCCCAATCAAACTCCGACGGCTGCAAAGAGAGTGAGGCGAGATTCTTAAGCTCCTCTTTTAGTGCAACTACAAACTCTTCGCTATATTCGGTGTTGTTTCTGTCATGAAAAGTAAAAGTTCCCCAAGCATTGGGATAATGCACCTGATAGTAGTAGGACATTGAAAACTTATACAGGTCATTTTCAAGAATTGAGCTAATTACCATAATTATACTTGCTTTAACTATTTTACCCCAAAGTTACACATTTTTTCGATACTGCGACAATGCAGAACGGAGAAAAACTAAACAATACTTAGCATGCAACTATGCGCCAAACACACTTTTTACTCAGAGAATTTTGCCAATCAGAAGAAAAATAGCTATATTTGGGTCAAATATGAAAATTTTAACCTAAAACTTACTATAACCATGAAATTAAAAATCTCTTTTCTAAAAAGTGTTACGCTTGCAGTAGCACTATTGCTTGCAGCTGCTTGTTCTACTATTAGTGAGCGAGTTGGAGTGCGTACAGAGGCTTTGGACGATGCTGCTTGGGAGGCCTCCAAGTGGATATCTGTTGTTGATGCGCCGGTTGTAACAGACAACAAATCAAGACGCGCAGCAGATGGTGCTAATTGGTTCTTAACAACAGTTAAAAATGAGCAAACAGTAACCTCTGCAAAGTGGATGACAACAGCTCTTGGTGTCTATGAGATATACATCAATGGCAAACCTATCGGAGTAGAATACCTCAAACCTGGATTTACACATCGCGAGAAGACCAGACGCTCGTTTACATACGATATAACAGAGGCTTTTAATTGCTCTGCAAACGGCACAAACACCCTCTCAGCACAAGTTACTCCAGGTTGGTGGGCTGACTATATCATCACACCTTCTCGCTATAAGGGCATGTTTGGTAAAAAATGCGCCTTTAGAGGTGTGTTGGAGCTTACATTTGCTGATGGTTCGACAAAGCTGTATGGTACAGACTTGGAGAGTTGGAAGGCAGGTATTGCAGGACCTGTAAAACATGCGGCAATCTTTGATGGTGAGGAGTATGATGCTCGTGAGAAACTCGGATTTAATACTCCTGAGAAGCTCTCTGTGCCAGAAGAGAATCTTGAGTTTTCGGGCGTTATTTTGCCATCTGACGGTGCGGAAATATACCTTCGCCATGACCTTACACTCTCTCCTGCCCAGACCTATGTTTGGAAAGATGTTGAGGGTGCTACAGATAACGAGTATGGCAAGGTGGTTATTACTCGCACATACGATGCAGACAAAACTATAACCCTTAATGCCGGCGAGACTCTTGTAGTCGATTTTGGTCAGAACTGCGCAGCCGTTCCACAGTTTGTCTTTAAGGCAAAAGAGGGTACTATGCTTACATGTCTGCCTGCAGAGATTCTAAATGACGGAAATGGAGCGAAGAGCAGAGGTATGGATGGTCCTGAGGGTAGTGTTCACCGCACAAACCTCCGTACTCCTGATGTTGGTATGATGTTGAAATATACTTTTGGTAAAAAGTGTGGTTATGTTACATACCATCCTTGTTGCACCTTCTATGGCTATCGTTATATTTCTGTAACTGCCACAGATAAGGTTGTAATTAAGAGTATAAAGTCTATCCCTGTAACCTCAATTACCGAGAATATGGAAATCGGTACACTTGAGACCGGAAATGAGCTTATAAACAAACTTATCTCAAACACTTATTGGGGTCAGATTTCCAACTACCTCTCTGTTCCTACAGACTGCCCACAGCGAAACGAGCGTATGGGCTGGACTGCTGATACTCAGGTGTTTGCCGAGACAGGTTCTTTCTTTGCAGACACTCGTAGTTTCCTCCATAAGTGGATGCGTGATATGCGTGATAGTCAAAATGAACTCGGCGGTTATCCGGGCGTCGCTCCTATGGCACATTATGGCACATCTTATATGCGCTTAGGTTGGGCAGATGCGGGCGTTATTGTTCCATGGATTATCTGGAAACAGTTTGCCGATACACAGATTATCGAGGAGCATTGGGACTCTATGAGCCTCTATATGAAACATGTGGATGAGACAAAATATGACCACGATACCCTTAAGAAGGAAAATGGCAATAGCCAATATGCCGATTGGTTGAGCTATGAGCCACTTGAGAGCCACAGCAAAAGCCAATATATCAAAGTTAATGGCAAGAGAAAACTCAATCCGGAGGCTGTAGGCTATTGGAACTTCCTCAGTGCTGCTTATTGGGCTATGGATGCTGCAATGATGGCAGATATGGCAGCAGCTACAGGTCGTGATGCTGCTCCATATTTGGAGATGAACAGCAGAGCAAAGAGCTATATCAAGTCTCAATTCCTCAATAGAGATGGCACATTTAAGACTAAAATACTCAACACTATGCAGACTCCTGCTCTCTTTGCCCTTAAGACAGGTGTTGTTGAGGGCAAGGCTAAAGATGACATGATTGCTCGTCTGCGCCAAAACTTTAAGGAGCATGACAATTGCCTGCAGACAGGCTTCTTGGGAACATCTATACTTATGTCAACCCTTACCGAGAACGGTATGGCAGATATCGCCTATGAACTACTCTTCCAGCGCAAAAACCCAAGCTGGCTCTACTCTGTAGATAATGGTGCAACAACAATCTGGGAGCGTTGGAATAGCTATACCCTTGAAAAAGGTATGGGTCCAAAGGGCATGAATAGTTTTAACCACTACGCTTATGGTTGCGTTTGTGAGTGGATATGGGAGTGCGCAGCAGGTATCTCTTCAGTCGTTGAGCAACCAGGATTTAAGCATATCGCTATGGCCCCTATCCCTGATAAGCGTTTAGGCTATATCAAGGCTGAATATAATTCGGCTGCAGGCCTTATTAAGAGTGCATGGAGATATGAGGGCGACAAGTGGATTTGGGAGTTTACGATTCCTGAGGGTGCTACCGCAAGCGTAACTATCCCTGGAGAGGATAAACCAGAGCTTTACCAGAGCGGAACTTATACCATTGCCCGCGCAGGTTTGTAAGGTTATGAGCCGCAAAAAGACAAAGGTCTTTAAGGTAATGACACTTTTTAGTTGTTAAATATGGGCGAGAAACAGAGTTTTTCTCGCCCTATTTTTTTCCTGATCGCTTTGCAGAAGAAGATGCCTCTTAACACAATCTTTGAAAAACTTGTCAAACACTCCGCAATACAACTGCATATTATCTTTTAGGTGCTCAAAAATGGCCCTATTGAGTCTGATGTTAGGGGTATTTGGCTATCTTGTGTAATGTAATTAAACATATTCGGTATAACTCACATCCGTAATTGAATTTCTCTACTGTTTCTTAATTAGCCAGCCGGATATATTAAAATTAGGGTGGAAAGCGGTGTAAAAATAGGTGAAATATTATTAAGAATTTGGATGTTGTAATAATTTTGTTTATATTCGCAGAGGAAAAATGTAAAAAAATAAAAACGACATTAGATGTTAGATAAAAAATACTAAAACCTATTTACTAAACACTAAAATTTATAACCCATGAAAAAACTGCTACATTTTGCAGCAAGACAACTTCTGTTGCTACTTGCTTGTTGTTACAGTTTGTCCGTCTTCGCACAGAAAGTATCTGTACAAGGTACCGTTGTTGATGAAAATGGTACTCCAATGATTGGTGCTTCTGTTGTTGTTATGAGCGGCGAGAAGATCCTGGGGGGGGGAACTACGACAGACCTTTCAGGTTCATTTTCAATTTCGGCTGAGCCGGGTCAGTCTCTCGATATCTCATTTATGGGATATAAAAATGAGAGAGTAGCCATCATAGCTCAGAAAACCGTTTATAAAGTTCAGCTTAAGGTTGATAGCCAGGCTGTAGAGGAGGTGGTAGTTGTCGGTTATGGTACAGAGAAGAAGGTAAACCTAACCGGTTCTGTGTCTTCAGTATCTACCGAAGAGTTTACATCTCGTCCAATCACTCAGTTGTCAACCGCACTTCAAGGTATTGCTCCAGGTGTTACCGTTACTACTGCAGGAGGAGCTCCGGGTGCAGATACCGGTAACATTCAGATTCGTGGTATCGGTTCATTCGGTGGTTCAGACTGTTCTCCACTCATCCTTATTGACGGTGTTGAGGGCGATATGAACTCTGTTGATGCCTCTCAAATTGACCAGATTACAGTGCTTAAGGATGCTGCATCTGCAGCTATCTACGGTTCGCGTGCTGCAAATGGTGTAATTCTGATTACCACAAAGCGTGCAGGTAAAGATAAGTTTGGTGTAACTTATCGTGGCTATGTTGGTTGGCAGCAACCTGTAGTTTATCCAGATGTTGTTGGTCCAGAGGAGTTTATGACTCTTCAGAGTATTGCTGAGGCAAATGACGGTCTGACACAATTGACTTACTCTCCTGAGTATATTGCAGCCTATCGCAAGAATAACTTCCTTGACCCAGATGCATATCCGATTATCGATTGGCAGAAGCGTCTGATGACAGGTAACGGCTTTACTCATAGCCATATTGTTACTATGAGTGCAGGCACAGATCGTATTCGCAATATGTCATCATTTGGTTATCTTGACCAAAATGGTATCATTAAGAATGCATCGTTCCGTCGCTTTAATCTTCGCAACAATCTTGATGTTCAGCTTCATAAGAAACTTAAGCTGAGTTTTGATATTGCAGGAACATATTCTAACCGAGAAATCAACCCATATCAGGGAGGTATCTTCTCATTTATGAACGCAAAGGACCCTGTTATGCTTGCACAGTGGTCTGATGGCAGTTATGCACCATTTACCGGTGGTACTACAAATCCACTGCCAATGATTGAGCAGAATGTTGGCGGTAATCGTCATTACCAGAAACTCAACCTCAAGACCTCTATCGTTTTGGAGTATAAGCCTGTAAAGTGGCTCACCCTTGAGGCTAAAGTTGCTCCACAACTTGTTGCAGCAAAGAACCACCTATTTAAGGATATGGTAGAGTATCACTCAGACCCGTATGGTTCAATCTCTCCTATCTCAAATGTTGAGTTTAACTCTCTTGAAGAGAGTATCTCCACTACATTTAATGGCTACTATCACGGTATTCTCACCGCAGCACACAATTTTGGTAAGCACCACTTGAAGTTCCTTGCTGGTGTATCTTACGAAAACTATGAGTATGCGAGTCTGAGCGCATATCGTCAGGACTTCTCTTATCCACAGTATGATGTTATCGACGCAGGTGGTAAGAATGAGTTTAAGGATAATGGCGGTAGCCGTTCACAAGTTGCTCTTGCGTCAATTTTTGGTCGTCTTAATTATAACTACGACAACCGCTATCTGTTCGAGGCAAACCTTCGTTATGATGGCTCTTCTCGTTTTGCAAAGAAGAATCGTTGGGGCTTGTTCCCATCATTCTCTGCTGCATGGCGTCTTTCAGAGGAGGCATTTATGGATAGCACTCGTGATGTGGTTACAGAGGCAAAAATTCGTGCATCTTACGGTACTTTGGGTAACCAGAATATCGGTAGCGATTATCCTACGGCACAGATGCTTACTATCTCTTCTATCGCAGCAGCTGGTAAGATTTATCCTATTGTTGCACAGCAGTCTCTTGCAAATAAGGACATCACTTGGGAGACTACCTATATGGCTGATATCGGTATTGACTTTACTTTGTGGGAGAAGTTTACTATTACAGCTGACTACTACTACAAGAAGACTGACGGTATCCTTATGAAACTTGATATTCCATCAACAATCGGTCTTAATGCACCTTATCAGAATGCAGGTGTTGTAACAAATAACGGTTGGGAGGTAGCTTTGGGCTACAATAATCGTTGGGGAGATTGGTCATTTGGTGTACAAGCAAACCTCTCTGATGTAATCAATGAGATTGTTGATATGAAGGGAACTTATGGCACAAGTGGCGTTATCCGTAACCAGGAGGGCTCATCAATCAACTCACTCTACCTTCTTAAGAGTCTTGGTTTTGTTCAGACACAGGAGCAGGCTGACTGGGTAAATGCAAACTGCCCACAGTATGGTCAGATTACTAAGCCTGGAGATCTTATTTATGAGGACTACAACAAGGATAATAAAATTGATGATACAGATAAACAGATTGTAGGTTCGCTTATTCCTCGTTATACTTACGGTCTTACCCTCAATATAGGTTGGAAGGGTATCAACCTAAGTGCGCAATTCCAGGGTGTAGGTATGGCGGATGCCTATATCAGCGGTGCATACACTCAGCCATGTGTTAGCGGTGGTACATTCCAAAAGAGCCATCTCGACAATTGGTCGCCAGAGAATAGAGACGCAAAGTATCCTCGTCTTTCATATCAATCTGACCTCAATAAGAAGGTATCTACATTCTGGATGGCAAACGGAGCATACTGCCGTCTGAAGAACCTCCAGCTCAGCTATACCTTCCCTAAGAAGATTGTTAAGGCTATGAAGATTAAGGGTCTTATGGTATATGCAAATGCTACCAACCTCTTCACAATCAGCGATTACTACGATGGTTATGATCCTGAGACAGCTTATCAGAGTGGTTCACAGGGCGCAACAACCGGATCTATCGGTAACAACTATCCTCTTTGTAGCACTTATACATTTGGTGCAGAGATTAAATTCTAAAAGATATTGCGATTATGAAAAAGTATATATTATCAATTCTGTCAGTGGTTTTGTTGGGCAGCTGCACACTTGACCGAGAGCCACTTACGGGTCCTTCAACAGGTACTTTTCCTGCAAGTGCCGAGGAGGCAGAGGCTGGTCTGCTTGCCGCATACAAGAGCCTTGCAAACGATGTACACCAATATAATCCGGCAGACCGTTGGTTTGATGCATTGACAGACATCTCAGCAATGCGTACAACACTCTCAAAGTGGCCAGATTTCAGACTCTCTATTATTACATCAAGCTACTCTCACATTGAGGATACTTACGCTCGTATCTACAAAGGTCTGGGTCGTATCCATCTGGTGCTTGATAACCTTGACAACCTCCGTGGCGTTGTATCAGAGGAGCAATACCACCAATTCAAGGCTGAACTTCTTTGCCTTCGTGCATATCAGTATGACAAGGCTTGTAAGTTCTTTGGCGATGTTCCTTGGGTTGACCACTGCCTGACTCTTGACGACTATGCTTATGCTCGTACTCCAAAGTCAGAGGTTATTGCTAATATCCTCAGTGATATGGATGATGAGCTTCTTAACCATCTCCCGATTGCTTGGGATAAGGCTACTTGGGGTACTTGTCGTATTGGTCGTGTTGCTGCATATACTCTTAAAGCGCGTATCTGCCTTGAGTGGGGTTTCTATGCTGATGCAGCAAAGTATTCAAAGATTGCTCTTGACTTGGCAGCCGGTGTTTATGACCTTACACCTTTGGATTGTACATACTATGCAACACATGCTGACGGCGAGCCAGATCCAACACCTCTCTTTGGCTATGATGCAGAGAAAAACTCTGTCGAGTGGATTTGGGCTATTCAATTTGACCGTCTTGCAGCAAGCAATGTACACCATGGCGTATATACCTTTGCTTCGCGCGTACACAATGGTGCTGCAGGTGCAGGTCCTTCACAAGCTCTAATGGATACCTTCCAATGTACCGACGGAAAGTCTATCGTAGAGTCTCCTCTCTACGATTGGCAGAACCCTTGGAAGAATCGAGATCCTCGTCTTGACCTCTACTGCCTGCGTTCTGGTAGCCGCTCACTTGGAGTTCAGTTCTCTATTGACCCAGCTGATAAGACTGTATTTGACTATAATATTGAGAAAGCTGTTCCTAATGGAGATGTAACCGGAAACAAGAGCGAGTATGGTCCTAATGGCACAAAGGGTCCTGGTGGTTACTTGTGGCGTAAGCACTTAGATCCTGTATATTATGCAAGTATTCCTGGAAAGGAGTATGAGGATGAGTTGGATGTGCCTATTATGCGTCTTGCAGAGCTTCTTCTCATCGATGCTGAGGCAAATATCGAGATGGAGAGTGGAGACCTTACTCGTGCAAAGGCTAACATTGACCGAGTTCGTGCTCGCGTAAATATGCCGCCAGTAACTGCAACAGACCGCGAAGGTCTTCGTTCTGCACTTCGCTATGAGCGTAAGGTTGAGCTTTGTTGCGAGGGCTTCCGTTGGTTTGATCTTCGCCGTTGGACAGGTGCAGATGGTAAGATACTCGCCGTAAAGGCTCTCAATGGCGACCAATATGCTCCAGCCTTTGGTAAGACAACAAGTAACGCTAAGCCAATTATTGACGCTGACTGGATTGTAACATACGATCCAAACCAGACATTTGACGGCGCAAAATGTAACGCTCGCGTTCACACTACATTTAAGTTTGTAGAGGGTAAAGATGAGCTTTGGCCATTCCCATACAGCGAGATGATTACTAATCCTCTTATCGGTGAGGGTAATAACAATCCAGGTTACTAAACCGCTAAAAAATATAAAGATATGAAAAAGATATTCAAATATTTGTGCTACTGTCTGCCTGCAATTGCACTGACAGTGGGTTGTACACAGGATGATAGCATCTCTGAGTTCCAGCCAGATACAAATAAGACAGGTAATGTAACCTTGTTGGCATCTATTGAGAATGCCGATAGCCGCGCATCTGTTGTAGCTACCGGTGAGACCCGCTGGCAAGCAAATGATGCTATTAAGGTTGTTTGTAATGACGGTTCTGTAGCTGTATTCAATATTGATGGCACAGGCGAGACTCGTCGCGCACTATTTACCGGCACTTTGGAGGGTAAGTCTATAGGTGAGTATGCTCTTTATCCTACATCTGTAGAACTTTCAGGTGATAATATCTCAGTTACTCTTCCATCTGAGATTGCACCATCTCCTACAGGTACTTGCGCATTTATGGCAGGTGTGATTAACGAAAAGAACGAGGTTGAGTTCAAACAGCTTACAGCTTATGTAACTGTACAGATGAATAAGCTCGCACCAGAGACAGGTTCTATTGTATTCAGTTCTGACAAAAACCTCTCTGGCCTCCACTCTGTAACTCTACCTGATGGTATGACTGCTGGTGCAGCTGCTACGGATGGTGATGCTACAGTAACAATCTCATTTGCAGAGTCAGCTCCAACTATGGTAAATGCATTTTTTGCACTTCCTGTTGGTAACTATGCACACCTTACCGCTACTGCATATAATAAAGAAGGTAAGAAGATTAGTGAGGTTGTCCTCGGAACACTTATCGCAGCTTCACGCGGTCTGCTTCTCGACTATCAAATTGAGATGCCTGTTATGGTTCCATCAAAGCCAGCTCCAATCGAGGGTACTGTAAATGTTGCAGGTATCTATTGGGCTCTTGGTAACCTTCAGTATCAAAAGGGAGGTGCTGCAGATGCAGGTTTTGCTGAGGGTTGGCGTATTGCTCCAAGTCAGGAGTATTTCTTCCACAGCGAGACTACAAAGTCTGGTGATATCAAGAATCTTACAAACTACGACATTTGCGATCACTTCAACTATGGTGGTATTGCCGATCCATTTGATGCCGCAGCAGAGGTCTCTGCCGTAGTTACTGACCCTACATTTAATATGAGTGGTAAACTCTTTACAGACCAGGCTTGTACTGCAGCTACAACCGATTTTGCAGCTGCTAAGTTTGGAGACATCGCTTATTGGGCAACAAATCGTAAATTCCGTATGCCTACACGCGAGGAGTTTGAGGCTCTGGAGGCAAAGGCTTCTGCACAGCTTGGTACTTATAATGGCATAAAGGGTGTTCTCTTCTTTGATCCAGAGTTTGGAGAGGATCCTGTAAAGAGCCTTGATACAGAGGTTGAGTTTACTGCAGAGCAGATGGCAACAGGTCTGTTCTTACCATACGCAGGTCGTGGTTATAACCGCACAGACAATGGTACACAGTGGAATATCTACAAACTTGGTAGCCAGGGTTGCTATCGTGGTGGCGATATCTACATTGGTGATGGCGCAGATCAGCCTTGCTATGGTCTTATCTATGCAGTACAAAATACCGGAGGCGATAATGCTGTACCTTATTGGAATAAGGCGTTTGATGCAAAGGGTCGTTACTCAATCCGTCCTGTATATACAGGCGAGGTTGGTGGTATCCCAACACCAACACCAACACCTGGCGTTACGCCAAAACCGGTAGATGGTGATTGGGGAGGTAATACTCCAGGTGGTAATATTGATGAAAATCCTTATAATGGAGAGTTATAAACCTAAAACAGCTATAATCATGATTAGAAAAACCTATTTACAACCGACATTGTCGGCTTGCAAAGTAACCATTGAGTTAGGCTTTGCACTATCAGACCCAAATTGGGGTGCTGGTACTCCTGGTGGAGAAATTGACGAGAATCCTTATGACACAGAACTTTAAAACACAAAAAGAACTATGAAAAAGATTATAACATCAATATTGGCACTTGCTGCACTTGTTGGCTGTTCAAAGGTGGACAACGCAGTGGTAAATAATGCAGATAATATTACCTTCGGCATCTCGGCTACAATGCCACAGACTCGTACAGAACTTGTAAATACCAATGGCTCTTATGGAGCAATTTGGAAAGCAGGCGATACATTCTCAATTATTGAGGTTGGCGATGGCGCAAATAAGCAAAATGGTACAAGCGAACCTCTTACAGAGGATGCTGCAACAATTGCAGCAAAGGTTACTGTTAAAGCAAAGACCTATGGCAAGTATGAGTATTTCTTTGCCTCTCCAAAGGCATCAATGAACGGTGCTTGTACATATATGGCAATGACTCTTCCTGCAGCTCAGGCTCCATCTTCAATGACTACATTTGATGGTGCAGCAGACTTTCTTATAGGTAAGCCTGTTGAGATGTCAGCACAGCCGCTTGCAACAGATGTTCTTAACTTTGAGATTGCTCGTATGTCTGCTATCGGTAAGGTTACTGTTAAAGGGGTTACTCTTGCGGCTGATGATAAGGTTACAGCTGTAAAGATTACTTTTGCACAGCTTGTTTCGGGTAAGATTACAAAGATTATGACAGACAATCTCCGTGCAGGTACATACCCACAGCCATTTGAGTTTGATGCTTCTGCTTCTAACTATGTTTCTGTAACACTTCCTGAGCCACAGACCGGCGAATTTACATACTACATGTGCTGTTGGCCACAAGTCGTTGCTGCATCAACTGCTTATACAGTAGAGCTTACAACCGAGAAGGGTGCAACTATCACAAAAAATTCAACCATCCCTGCTGATCTTGTATTCAGCGCAGGCGACATCACATCATTTACTATCAATATGGCAGCTACCGGCAATGAGCCTTCTCCGGAGCCAGAACCAGAGCCAACAGAGAAACCTGACTATATTACCGTTGCTGGTATTAAGTGGGCAGCTGGTAACCTTGAGTATGAGAAGGATGGCGCAACAGATACAGGTTTTGCAGCTGGTTGGGCTATTGCACCTACACAGTACCACCATTTCTACACCGGTATAACCGGCGATGTTAATGGTGAGGATAAAAGAAATAGCTACGATAAGTCTGCACACTTCAACTTTGGTGGCATTGAGAATCCGTTTACATATTTAATTGAGAGCGTTGTAGCTATTGATGCATCTGATCCAGCATTTGACTTCAGTGGAAAGATGTACACAGATAAGAGTTGTACAGCTGCTACTACCGATTTTGCGGCTGCTAAGTTTGGTGATATAGCTTATTGGGCATCAAACGGTAAGTATCGTATGCCTACAGCTACAGAGTTCCAGAAACTCTATGATGAGGCTTGCCGTACTGCAGCTACATACACTGTTGGCACAAGTGCAATTAAGGGTACATACTATTACAATCCTGGTCAGGGCGAGAGTGCAGGTGCAGTAGAGGGTACAAAGGAACTTACAGCAGATGATCTAAAGGTTGGTATCTTCCTGCCTTGGTCTGGTCGTGGTTACAACAAGACCTCTGGCACTAATACCGAGTGGGGTGTATTCAAGGTAAATTCACAAGGTGTATATCGTACCTCTACCGTAAATAAAACTTCAACAGCTGAGGCTACAAACGGTGTTATCTATCGTGTACAGTCTTTGTCTGAAGGTGCATACTACAATGCAGCATACGGAGCAGAAGCGCGTTATTGTGTACGCCCTGTATATGTAGAATAAGATGAAGAAGAGTTTTATATTTATTCTGTTATTGTGTCTGGCGGTGGTTACTTTCACCGCCGGATACAACGGCAAAAAGGCTCGCAAGGGTCGTACTCTGCCGGCGTGGAGTGAGGGTTACCTTGATATCCACACAATCAGTACGGGTCGTGGCGAGTGTATATTCTTTATATTGCCCGATGGTACATCCATTGTAGTTGATGCTGGCGAATTTAGTCGTGAGGGTGAGAAACATAAGAATGTACTTCAGCGACCAAACGCTCAAACACGCCCGACAAAGGCTTTTGGCGACTATATTCGTCATTTTAACCCATACGATGCGGTGGATTATTTTAATCTTTCTCACTTTCATATGGACCACATGGGTAATATTGAGCCGGAGTATGTACGAAGTGTAGAGGGCGACTATACCCTTACTGGTGTTATGGCACTCTATCATCAAGTACCGTTCCGAGAGGTTATTGACCGCGCTTATGGTGCCTATGATTCACTCAAAGTTAAGGCTATGAGTACAAAGGTGCTTGTTGAGTATAAAAAGTTCTTGGAGTATCATATCGCAAAGGGTGATATTAAGGCGTCTCGATTTGAGTTAGGTGCTGTAAATCAGTTTGCAATGAAGCATAACGCAGCGGCATACCCAGATTTTAATATTGAAAATATCTGCTCAAATGGCTATGTTTGGAATAACGGTAAGGCAATAGATGTCTATGAGGGGGCTCGCAATAAAATTCGAGAAAATGCATCCTCTTGTGGTTTTGTTATTCGCTATGGCAAGTTTGATTTCCTTACTGCCGGCGATATTGGCGACTATCATAACCTTGAGTATCGTGTAGCGGAGGCTGTCGGTCAGGTTGAGGCAGTAAAGGCTCACCACCACCTCTCGCCACACTCTATGTGCCAGCCGTCTATGGAGGTGCTGCGACCACAGACACTTGTTGCTACAAGTTTTTATGTCCGCGAGATTCAGCCAGATAAGAGTAAATTCGGATACATCAATGATTTAGGATGTAATATCTACTGCACAAGTGTCGGCGAGGACCTTCTTGAGCAGTACCATAAGGAGTATGCTGTCTGTAAGGCAACAAGTGGACATATTGTTATTCGTGTAGCCCCTAAAGGTGATAGCTATATGGTCTATACTCTGGACGATACAGATAGTAAGTATCGCGTAAAGAGGATAGACGGTCCTTTCAAATGTAAATAGAAGATGAAAAAATACCTTTGGATTTTACCTATTTGGTTTTTGGCTCTCTCTTGTGGTAGTAGTGATACCAAGATGCCGTGGGAAGATGATTTGGGTAGTGATGATGGAACACAACAGGGACCTGAAAACCCTACACCAGATAATCCTAATACACCTATTGTAGAGATTGGTAAGCCTCTTACGGCATGGAGTGAGGGAGAACTTGATATTCACACCATAAGTACAGGCCGTGGTGAGTGTCTATTTATCATTTTGCCTGATGGGACAACTATGGTTGTTGATGCAGGTGAGTTTAGTCGAGAGTCAAGTGAGTATAAAAATGTCGTTCAGCGTCCAAGTGCCGATATTCGTCCAACAAAGATTTATGGCGACTATATCAAGCATTTCCTTCCGCGCGGCAAAAGTGCGGTTGATTATATGCACATCTCTCACTTCCATATGGACCATATGGGTAATTTGGAGAAGGAATACACAAAGGATGAGACCAAAACTTACACTCTTGCAGGCGTTACTGCGTTGTATCATCACATCCCGTTTATAGAAGTCAATGACCGTGCCTATGGTAACTACGACGGGCTGAAGGTTAACAGTATGAGTGAGGCCTCTCTTGCAAACTACCGCAAATTTGTGGATTATCAAGTAGCAAAAAAAGCCCTTAGGGCTTCGCAGTTCAAACTTGGAGCTGTAAATCAGTTTGCGATGAAATATAATGCTGCAGCATATCCAAACTTCCGTATAGAGAATGTCTGCGCAAATTGCTGTATCTGGAAAGATGGACAGTCGGTAGATATCTATAAACAGGAGGGCGTTGCAAAGGCAGAAAATGCGGCTTCGTGCGGTTTTGTTATTCGTTACGGAGACTTTGATTTCCACTCTGCTGGCGATATTGGCGACTATAACGACTATGAGTATCGTGTGGCAGAAGTTGTTGGTAAGGTTGAGGCAACAAAAGCTCACCACCACCTCTCTCCTCACTCAAATTGTAGCAAGGCTATGAGTGTTCTCAAACCGAAAGTGCTTGTGGCGACAAGTTTCTATGTCCGTGAGATTCAGCCAGATAAGAGTAAATTTGATTATATCACTAATGGTGGCTGTGATATCTATTGTACAAGCGTAGGGGAGAGCCTGCTTATGCAGTATCAGTTAGACTATGCCAAGTGTAATGCCACAAGCGGACATATCGTTATCCGCGTAGCTAATGGCGGCGAAAGTTTTATGGTCTATACACTTGATGATATGAATAGTGAGTATAAAGTGAAACGAATTGATGGACCATATTATAACCATAAGTAGAATATGAAAAGAAATTTTTGGATTTTACCACTTGTTGTACTTTTTGTACTCTCTTGTAATGGTGGTAGTAATGGCAATATGCCGTGGGAAGATGATTTAGGTCAGAAACCAACTCCAACACCGACACCTAATCAGACAGTGGCTGTAGGTGATGTTCTTCCTAATTGGGAGGAGGGTTATCTGGATATCCACTTTATCAATACAGGTCGTGGAGAGTGTGCCTTCTATATTTTGCCAGACGGCACAACCCTTATTGTAGATGCGGGAGAGCTTGCAAGGCTTCATGACCCAAACGATAAAAGTGATGATGCACCTGTAGCACAGAAACCAAATGCAGATGTGCGTCCTTATATCGTAGATGCACGATATATTAAACACTTCCTTCCTCAGGGTAAGACAGCTATTGACTATTGTGCCCCTTCACACTTCCATATTGACCACATCGGCGATCCATTGGCAGCAACAGAGACGGCAGCTGCAGGATATCGTAAGACAGGTCTTATGGCTCTGTATGATGAAGTGCCTTATCTCCATATTCTTGACCGCTCATATCCGGAGTATAAGGAGGATGCAACAACTCCTGCTATGGATGGTGGCACAAGTGCAGATTGGGCTAAGTTTGTTACTTGGGGTGTTAAAGAGGGTAAGTTTACAGGTGCCCGCTTTACTCCTGGTAAAGAGCAGATTGTTCTTCTCAATAAGCGTGAAGAGTATGAAAATTTCTCAATTCTTAATATCTGCGCTAATGGCTATGTGTGGAACAAAAATAGTCAAGGCTATGGAACCCTTGCAGGTGCAAAGTCGGGTGTGGGTAATCCAGCATCGTGTGGTTTCCACTTGAGCTATGGTCTGTTTGATTATATTGCTTGCGGTGATTTGACCTCAAGTCCGCAGAACTTGGTGGCTTATTACTTCCGCGATTTTATTGGAGAGGGCCATCTGGACGCCTTTAAGTGTCATCACCACTTGAGCGCAAATGGTTGGGGATCACAGAGCCAAAAGTGTAAACTTAATCCTCAAGTTATTGTCAATATGAACTTTTATGCAAAGCAACCGGATCCTGCTCTGCTGAAAAACATTCTTGACAACACCTTCGGCTCTTGGCTTACAGGCAGTAAATATGACTTTTTTACCACAAATGCACATCCACAAGCCGTGGTAAACAATGGCGACCTTTACTCTCGCATGTCAGATTATAACGGACATATTGTTATCCGTGTATCTCCAGGTGGCGGTCAGTTTAATGTCTATATGCTTGATGATAATAACTTTGAGTATAAGATTAAGTCTATCCATGGTCCATATACCTCAAAGTAACAATTGCTTGACAAGGTAAAGTTTTACATATAAGCCGCATAAATCATTTTACAAGAAAGATGAAGGCTACTTCTGCGCGCTGACCTTAGTATTTATAGAGACTTTAGGGTCTTTAAGGTCCTTAGGGACTATAGCGCGCCTAAATTAAAGCACCTCTCCGCCAAATTAGAGTACCAACTTTAAGAAATTTTTACTACTTTTGACAAAAATAGTTTCGATATGAGAAGATTAGATGGAAATGTTACGCTTATTACCGGAGGTGGTAAGGGTATCGGATTTGGACTTGCTGAGGCTTTTGCGGAAGAGGGCTCAAATCTTGTGATTACGGGGCGAACAGAGTCGAGGTTGCTGATTGCAAAGCAGAAGTTAGAGGAGCAGTATGGTGTAGAGGTATTGCCTATTGTAGCAGACGGAGCAAATGAGGAGGCTATTAAGGAGGTTGTAGCTCAGACTATTAAGCGTTTTGGCAAATTAAACACGCTTATAAACAATGCTCAAGTATCTAAATCCGGAACTTCGTTAGTTGACCACACCAAAGAGGATTTTGACTTGGCGATATATTCGGGGCTTTATGCGGCATTTTTCTATATGCGTGAGTGTTTCCCATATCTTAAGGAGAGCAAAGGTTCGGTTATTAACTTTGCATCTGGTGCGGGTCTATTTGGCAAACTTGGACAGTCGTCATACGCTGCAGCCAAAGAGGGTATCAGAGGTATGTCGCGCGTAGCTGCGGCAGAGTGGGGTCCGGATGGTGTGCGTGTAAATATCATCTGTCCTTTAGCAATGACAGAGAGTCTGCAGGCGTGGAAAGAGAGTTATCCGGAGCTGTATCAAAAGACGATACAGGGTATTCCTTTGGGACACTTTGCCGACCCGAAGTACGACATCGGTAAGGTTTGCGTTTTCCTTGCCTCAGAGGATGCGGCTTATATTACGGGCGAGACAATAACCCTCCAAGGAGGTAGCGGCCTGAGACCGTAAAAAAATCATAGAAAAAAAATAAGCATATCCCATTGGGACTATACTATTTCGGCGGTGAACTAATTTCATCGCCGAATTTGTTTACAATCTGTTAGACTATTAGATTGTGAAATGACTTTTCGTGCAAAAACCGCCTAAACTTTAATTTCATACTTGCCGTGTAGCCTTAATTAAGAGGAATTAAATAAACACATATTTAACTCCCTTTTGCATATTTATAAGAATTTTTTTCTATTTTATCCGCGCAAGGCCCCAAAGAGTGTTGTCATTTGCGAAATTTTTACTAATTTTGTAATGCTGTGGGAGTTATACCCTCAGCATTACATATTGATGAAAGTGTTTTCGCTTTTATCCTTAACGAGAAATCTGACAGTTTCAAATAAGACGAGGATACGACAACACTCATTTCTTGTATAGCTATGTGGCTATGCACTTATCTGTGCATATACCTCATACTATTCAGGTGTGGGGTCTTGTAATCGTTTATTCGTCTTGGGTTTTGTCAGAGCCTCTCGTTAGATAAACGAAAAGTCAACTCCACACTTTCTTTGTTTATACTTATCGCCTTATTTGGAGTTGGTGGGCAAAAGATGCGTATGAAACAGCTTAAGCAGTGGGGCTACCTCACCCCCGAAATCGAGGTAAATGAAATGAGTGTAGAGCATGGATTTTTAGGCTCTGAATTGGGTGGTGTGGACTCTAATCCAACCAATCCGAGCGAGACACCAAGCCTGCCAGGCGAAGACACCGATTGGTAAACCTTAAAACTAAGAGAAAATGAGACGATTTTTTACAATTTTAGCGGCATTATTCGTATTTGTAGGCTGCTCACAAGATGATGTTGTAACTCCAAATACACCAATCGAAAAACCGACTTACTACGCATCTTTTGCAGATGCAGAGGCTGACAGTCGTACATATCTCGATGAAAATTTCATGCTTTTGTGGCACAATGATGACCGTATTTCGCTCTTTGCTACCACCTATAATGAGGAGTATGCCTTTGCTGATGCAACGGGTAGTAATTCGGGTGCATTTAATGCCGTAGATAAGGATAGCTATGTAACAGGCAACGCCATTTCTACAACCTATGCCGTCTATCCTTATAATGCAGCCAATGCAATCTCCAATAGCGAGATTCTGACAATCCATTTCCCTGCCGAGCAGAGCTATGCAGAAGATTCATTTGGTAGAGGAGCAAATACTATGGTTGCCGCGGCACAAAGCTCGTCAAGTAAGCTGCTGCCTTTCCGAAATGCGGGAGGTTATATGGTACTCAAACTCTATGGCGAGAATAAAACGGTTAAGAGTATTGAACTTAAAGGAAACAATGAAGAGGTTATCTCAGGTGCAGCAACGGCTGAGGCTAAATATGGCTATCTTCCATTGATTACTATGGGTGCAGAGGGAGGCAAGACCATTACACTCACTTGCCAAAACGCAGTTGAACTTGGCGCAACCGAGGCAGAGGCTACAACCTTCTGGATTGTTGTTCCACCAATTACCTTTGAAGAGGGCTTTACAATCACTGTAACCGATGCAGACGGCGGTACCTATACCAAATCCACAAGCAAACCAACCACCATCACTCGTAACGAGATTAAATCCATGTCAGCCCTTGCTCCGACCTTTACCGGAGAGACTGAGAATCCAGAGAATACTAAACCTGCAAATAACGAGATTTGGTACACCTCTACTGACGGAAATATCGTCGAGCCATACGACTCAACAGGTTTTGGCGCGAATATTATTTCAAACACCTACGAAAATGGCAAGGGTATAATCACTTTTGACGGCGAGGTAACGAAGATTGGAAATTATGCTTTCAGGTATTGCTCTAGTTTGACAAGTATTACTATTCCTAATAATGTAACTACTATTGGAAATGAAGCCTTTTATTCTTGTATGAATTTGAGCTCGGTATATTGTAAGGCGTTAGTTCCTCCTACTTTGGGTGAGTATGTATTCTACTATTGGAATTCTGACAAAGAGAAAAAATGGCCTTTAGGATGCGTTAAGTATGTGCCAAATGATTCATTAACTCTATATAAAAGTACATCTGGTTGGGGTAGTTCATACGGATATAATTATGATGTAATCTCGACTATTACTTACACAACTTCGGATTTTGAGGTTATTGTTGCTGACCTCCCAATTATGTCAAATACCTATAGTAATGGTGTTGGAGAATTAATATTTTATGGTGATTTAGGTTCACTATCATCAAATGTTTTCTATAAAAATGTGAATCTCGCAAGTTTTGGTGGTGCATATGCGTCTGCAGATGGTCGAAGTTTGATTGTTGACGGAATTCTATTTGCTATAGCCCCATATGGCTTAAGTGAGTATAGTATTCCTAGTGGGGTTCATACAATTATTGCTAATGCTTTCAGTGGATGTAATCAGCTTTCTAGTATAACTATTCCTCAAAGCGTTACAGACATCAAGAATAATGCGTTTGCTAATTGTAATGCGCTGTCATCCATTA
The DNA here is from genome assembly GCA_017507075.1 of Alistipes sp. Taxonomy (GTDB): domain Bacteria; phylum Bacteroidota; class Bacteroidia; order Bacteroidales; family Rikenellaceae; genus Alistipes. The sequence continues at coordinate 19,646 of JAFWBN010000092.1, forward strand.
TTTGTTATGCGACTACCCCTCCTACAATTGCTGAGGGCGTATTTACATGTGATTCAGCAACATTTTATATTAATGTGCCTCAGGATTATATTGCTGACTATATCGCAGATCCTTATTGGAGTATATATGAATCATATATATTAGCAATCTCAGATAGATCAAAATATGAAATTGGAGATTTGGTATCATATAATGGATCTGAAGGTGTTGTCTTCTTTGTGAGTGAAACAGTGGTTATGCTTTTATCAACAGATAGGACAACTTCAAATTGGGGCTTGTATGGAACTAAAATTGGTGCTGAAGACTCTTATAATGGCCGCAATAATGTAATAGTTGCTAAAGAAAAAGGTTATTTTAATTCATTGCCTCATTTTGTGTGGTGCGAAAATTATGGAGATGGTTGGTATTTACCAGCCAGTGGTGAACTGAAATTGGTCCGTTCAGTATATAGTACGATTAGCGAAACGATGACTAATAATGGTTTTGAGGGGATTGATGGTTATTATCGTTCATCTACAGAGTATGGATATTTTGATGCATTGATTGTTAGTTTGACTTCAGAATCTACAGGTGCTGTAAGCAAAAATGACATATATAATGTGCGAGCAATTACGGCATTTTAATTTGATACCAAAGTCTGATAATTAAATATTGCTTCAAATATCCAAAATTATTCTAACACAAAGGGCGGAATGCACCTCCCTTTGTTATAAAGAATGTCGCTACAAATTAAAACTCATTTGATTATCAGCCCCTCTCTAATACTTTATATTATTTAGGCGTATGTAGATTGCACTGCATACGCCTTTATAAAGAGATTTAAGAAAAAGAAGGATATCGAGATTTTCGGTATCCTTCTTCATATACTACGCCCAGCATAGGCATATTATAAAGAGGAAGCTTACGCTCCGAGAAAGTAAGCCTCTGATAAAATGCATATTGTAGCGGGCACTTTTAGTACTCCCAAATATTAACTCAATTGTGGCGTATGTAGTTAACGGTGTAGTTCCTGCATACGCCACTTTTATTCTCAATGCATCTTTGGAAAGAGTTTCAGATTATCTGCACTTGGGCTCAGTTCTCCGCGCTCTATACGATGGATAATATCCACCACGCAGTCGTTTATAGGTGTTGGGCAGCCGACCTTGCGGCCATAGGCTGAAACGGCACCGTTGATAGCATCGACCTCTGTAAGTTTACCCTTTTCGAGGTCTTGCAGCATGCTTGCCTTAAGTTTTGCATGTTTTCGGATAGCTATAGGGATAATAAATAGTGAGATTGCCTTTTTCAGTCCACTCTTATAATCCAAAAGTTTGACTATATCCTTACCCTGAACAGGCTCTATACGGATAGATGCTGCGGCGCAGACATCGATACACTCCTTAATCAGGGCCTGCACTATTTTGCGTGATGCTTTAGGAGCTGCGGCCTGACCAAAAGTGCAACCAAGCACGGCACTCATACCCGAAAAAGAGGCATTTATGAGCAGTTTACTCCAGCGAGTACCTATAAAGTTCTCCTCAATATCGACACTCCCCATCATCTCCAACAGCCTTTTAACCTCGCCAATGTGTTTACTCTTCTTATCCGAGATTGAGCCTAACGAGAACGACAGTGCATCAGGTGCGCTTGTAAGTTCACACACTCCTGGTTGCAACATCGTTGCGCCCCATGCCACAGTTCAGCCAAGCACTCTCTCTTCTCCCAAAATTTCCGCAATCTGCACCTCTGGCAGACCATTTTGGAAGGTTACAAGCACGCCATCTGCAGCAAGATACTCTTTAAGGCTGCTGACAACCTGAGCATTGTATTGCTGTTTGGTCATAAGGAAAATAATATCATACACTCCGCTCATTTTATCAGGAGTATAAGCCTCTACGCTCTGCGTAAATTGCATAGTACCAACAACTTGAGCCCCTGAATTCTGAAGTGCCTCAATATGTGCTTTATTTCTATTTATAAGTTCTATTTTCTCGCCCGCTTTGCTGATAAATGCGCCGAGAATTGTGCCGAGCGAACCGGCTCCATATATTGCTACTCTCATAATTTTGAGTTTTTTATTTCTAATCTATTGTCTCAATATAAAAACTCAAGGGGCGGAAGCCATCGTTGCAAGATAGCATTGCCGAGTGAGGATTTTTCATCCAACCATCAAAAAAGTTACCACCGCCTAAGGCAAGCTGCTCAATAAACGGTAGCAGCGTCTGCCACGCGCTATCGCACATCTCAGCAGGTTTGGTGCAGTTTTCAACCACAAAACTCTGCCCAAGATGCATATCGCAGGTGTGTTCAATAGGATTTTCGTACTGCATCATCAAATCAGGATACTCTGTAATACGCATCACAGTTATCTTTATCCGTTTCATAGGCCTACTGTTTGCTTAAATACAACTCTGCAAGAGGGATTACAACCAAAACATCCAACAGCGCAAGCATCAACACTACACCAAAAGCACCTATTGTAAGTGCCATAGTAAGGGCATACAAGAACGAAAGTGCATGCAGAAGTATCAATGCAATTGCAAGTAGCAACAACGCTTTTATCTTTACAATTCTATATGTTACAACCGACAGCGTCGCTGCAAAAAGCGGGATAAAGAACATTAGGTTCTCGCGAATAAATACCAACAGCAAACAACTCAAAACAAGCAAGAGGGTAAGAGTTCCATAGAGCTTATTGGTCGTATATATCTGTACAGCAGATGCACCTGCACTTGCTCTCAGGCTGTTAGATGTGTGTCTAAAAATATCTTTTCTCTGCAGAATATGCACCACTGATGCAACGACAACCATTACCACCGCAGAGACAATCATTACCGCATTATCAAAAGTAACACCCTGCACTATTCCGAACATTTTGAAAGAAGCTCCTGCAATAGCTGAGCAGAGATAGGCTATAACCTCTCCTACAACAAGCGCAAGCAATGCAGACAGCAGCGTTTTCAGTGTCTGAGATAGAGCCTTTGCCACTTGCACACGCCCACGCAGAGACTCAACAGCAAAGCTGAGTATAAACAGCACAAAAATAGCGATATTCAACCACAGATACCCACTCCACTGAAAGTTAAAGAGACCTAAAAGCGGCAGTGTAAAGTTTATGGTGTCTCTATCCGACTTAAGGTAGTTGAGCTCTGAAAACTTCTCCTCAGTCAGATATTTATGCACGATAGGCGCGATTTGAGAGCCGTAGTGCTGTATAGATTTAGGATTGATATTGTCAAAATTATCAAGGTCTGTATGATAGTGGTTTATATCGGCAATAGTCGAGAAGTTCATGCCCGGAATTTCATCCTTCACAATAGTAAAATCGGTAAAATTTGGCATAAAGTTATAGACCACTGTTGTCAGCGAGTATGTAAATGGATACTCGGCTGCTGTCTTGTATAGCTCCATAAGTCTCTCATTACCAGGCGAGGTCTCAAAGAGTAGCGCAGGACCAAAAGGACCGCGAGCCTCGATATTTATCATAAAGCCTACATCCTTAAAAACCTCTCTATTGTTCTGCCACATAGCCTTCATACCCTTCATACCGACCTCTTCGGCATCGGTAAAGAGGACTTTTACACCCTGCTTCCAGCTATCTCTGTATTTTAGAGCCTGAGTTACACTCTCAAGGATAACACCTACACCATAGCCATCATCCGCCGCGCCATAAGACCAAACGGTATCCTGCTTTGGCATAGGCTGCGAGTAGCGCGAGTCATAATGTGCAACAAGTAGCAAAAAAGTTTGAGCCTCTGACGCCTGCTTACAATTAAATGTTGCTAAGACATTTGTTGCATCAAAGGTATATGTTACATGCTTATTCTCAGGACCTGTAAGAGATTTATACTCAAATAGTTCTACAGTGTCAGCCCCAATTTCACTGAGCCTTTTAACAAGGTAATCTCGAACAACCTTTCGCTCTACAGGATGTGCTACCGAGTGGTGATGCTTAGATATCTCTCTAATATCTTCAACCACTCTCTCGGCTGAAAATTGGGACGAAGTTGCCTTTTGTACTTGCGGAGTTGAACCAACGCCAAACGCTACCAACCCCACAATGACCACAACTACCAAAAAAATACAAAATCTTACTCTGTTCATACTCATCTATTTAGTCTGTTCGGATAGCAAATATACAAAATTATCACAAAATTAAAAACTGATTTATATTTGTTTGAAAAGTAAATTTTGTTTATTACCTTTGTATGAATATTTATACATTGACAAACCTAAAAACCTGATATATGAAAGTTGTATGCGTAGGTGATACTTATATCACCGATCAAATGATGAGAGATGGTGTCAGCCCGCTGCTTGGCAAGGATGACAGTATAGAGGTGTTCTTTTTCGGAGACCCGGACAAGACAAAGATGCGCGATATTGCAAAGGATATCGAGGCAGGCAAGCGTGAGGAGATTGCCGTTCCGGAGGGCCTTTTAGAGGCGGTTGCTGATGCAGAGCTTCTTATAGTTCACCTCTGTCCTGTAAACAAAAATCTTATAGAGGGAGCACCTCAGCTAAAGGCTATAATGAGTTGCCGCGGCGGTTTGGAGAATCTCGATGTTACAACAGCCACAGAGCATGGTATTATTATCTCAAACAACCCTGCACACAATGCCAATGCCGTTGCCGAGTTTACAATCGGACTTATCCTCTCTGAGACTCGAAATATAGCACGCTCAAATATGGCTCTGCGCATGGGAGAGTGGCGTACTATATATCCGAATACAGCAACTACAATAAAAGAGATGACCGATATGACTGTAGGTATTGTCGGTTATGGTTCTATTGGCCGTTTAGTGGCTCACAAACTCTCTGTATTTGGTTGCAAAATTATCGTTGCAGACCCATTTGTCAAGAGTTGCAAAGAGGATTATGTTACCCTTGTATCTATGGACGAGCTGCTTGAGCAGGCAGATATTATCACTCTACATGCTCGCGCTAAGGGTGCTGTGATGACTGACCGCGAGTTTAACATGATGAAACAAAACTCTTATCTTATCAACACCGCCCGCTCTTATTTAGTGGATGCTGAGGCTTTCCAGCGAGCTATGGATAGTGGCAAGTTGCTTGGTGCTGCTTTTGATGTATTTGAGACTGAGCCTGTTATTCCTGAGTTCTATCGCAAGTATGACAATATAACCCTTACCTGCCACTGTGGAGGACTTACAATAAACTCATACCGCGATGCTCCTATATATGCCATCAAAAACTACTTGAACTATAAAAACGGCGTTGATGAGCTTGGTTTCTGGGTAAACAGACAACAGCTGCAGAAATAATTTATCTTTAACCTAAAACTTATATGAACTCTATTCTTACTTCCCGCCCTGAACTAAAGAGGGCTCTTGATTCAGTCGCCGAAGTTGCCGGATATCTATGGCAAAAAGGCTGGGCTGAGCGTAATGGAGGCAACCTTACACTCAATATCACCGAGTTTGTGGATGACGATATGCGTGCTATGCCAGCCATAAGTAAGGTACTGCCTATTGGTGTTACGCTACCTTACCTGAAGGGTTGCTACTTCTACTGCAAAGGTACCGGAAAGCGTATGCGCGACCTTGCTCGCGATCCTATGAGTGCAGGTAGTATTGTCCGCATTTTGGACGACTGCGCAAGCTATGAAATTATAGCCGATGCTGTTATTGTTCCAACCTCAGAGATTTCATCACATCTGGCAATTCAGAACTATATGTTAGAGAGCGGTAGTGGTTATAAGGCTACACTCCATACTCATCCAATTGAGTTGGTTGCGCTGTCTCACTCTAAAGAATTTCTTGATTCTGAACACCTTACACAGGTATTATGGTCAATGATTCCAGAGACTCTTGCTTTTGCACCTCTTGGTATAGGTGTTGTGCCTTACGCGCTACCATCATCTACAGAGCTTGTGGCTCCGACAATGGAGCAGATTAAGCGATATGATGTCGTGCTTTGGGAAAAACATGGAACAGTAGCCGTTGCACCCGATATGATGGAGGCCTTTGACCAGACAGATGTGCTAAATAAGGCTGCTTGTATATACATGACCGCCAAAAACTTCGGATTTACAGCCGAGGGTATGACCCCTGAGGCTGTGCAAGAGATTAGAGAGGTCTTTAACCTTCCAAACAAACGATAACCATGAAGAGAATTATAACCATTTTTTCTATTGTCCTTTTGTCGCTCTGCGCATGCACAAAACAGAACCATCAGGTAAAAATTTTGGCTCACCGAGGCAATGCAAGCACAGGTAGTGAGTTTACAACTGACGAAAATACCCTTGAGGCTCTGCGTAGAGCACAAGAACTGAATTTTGATGGATGCGAGTTTGATGTCCACCTCACCGCAGATGGAGAGCTGGTAATACATCACGACAATAAACTTGCTCCGGGACTCACTTGCCAAGGAAACACCCTTGAGGAGATTCGCGCACACAAACTTCCGTTTGGCCACCAAGTTCCAACCCTCAGAGAGTGGCTTGTACAGGCCAAAAAGAGCCCGAATATGAAGCAAATGCTTGAGATTAAGGCTCATAAAGCAGACCGCGAAACAGAACTTATTACAAAGTCTCTGGAGATTATCCGTGAACTTGATATGCTTGACCAGATGTATATGCTCTCGTTTAAGACCTCTACCGTTGACGAGGTGCTGCGCCAAGAGCCAAATATGCGCGTAATTCTTAACTCAAGCAGCCTCCACCACTCCCTTACTCCTGAAGAGGTGAAGGCGCGCGGATACCATGCAGTATCTTATAATATCAATGTTATCCTCAACCACCCAGAGTGGATTGAACAGTTCAAAGAGTACGGTATCGAAACCTTCCTGTGGATGGTAAACTCCCCTTGCACATACAATATCGCAAAAAATCTGGGATTTACATGGGTTACTACAGACTTCTATGATGTTATAACAAAGTAACTCGCACCCGCTTCAGTACCGCCTAAGTTGTTGTGCTCCTTAATCACTACAAATTTGCACGCAAAATAGGGTCGGCACGAAACTAAAATCCGGCGTAATGCATCAAGCCTTACGCCGGATTTCTGCTTTGTAGAAGGGAGGTTAAATGACAAATAACAGCAAATAACAATAAATGACAGCGCGCTATTCTATGTCATTGAGGGCTGAAAGCCCGTTGCTATTAAATGTTATTTTTATCTCCATCGCTCAATTAAAGTTCAACCTCCGCCAAATTCACGACAAATTATTTTTTATTTCATAAAAACTTTCTTAACTTTGTCCGGATATACGCCTAATTTGTATAAATTTTTAAGAATAAAAACTAAAAACTTTTACATCGTATCAATAATGTAAACTTTTTTACGAAAAAGTATAAAAACTATTAAACTAAAATAACTTTAATTTTTTATTTCATGAAACAGAAATCTTTTATTTTCGGGGGAGGGAAATATTCTACTCCGGAGATTGAACTACTGACAACTCCTGTTGAATGTGGTTTTCAGGGTTCAACATTTTTAGAGAACGGTTCAAGTAGTAGCAAGTCTATTGCTGATCCGGATGTTGTAACATTAGATTCTTGGTAGAAATTAAAAAAAACGACCTAACCACTATGAAGAATCTAAGACATCTTTTGATTGGCGGCTTGGCTATTTTGGCTGCAGCGTGTTCACACTATGAAGATGAGGTATTTACACCTATCGTGGACACAAACACAGGTGCAGGAACAGGTCATTTGAGCAGTTTCTGTGCTGCAAATGAACTAACAAACTCTGAAGGCTCCCGTGCGGGTATTGACGAGGATAACACCTCTATTTGGCACAACAGCGATGATGTTACCGTTGTGCGTTTCGATTCGGCAGACACAGCTCCTGTATTGGTTGACTGCCAGACTATCGAGAACTCTCTTTCTGAGGATAGAAAGAGTATTACTTTCTACTGCATGTCCAACTCTAACGACAACGAAGATGATAACTTCATCTACGAGGAGGGTGGCGAGCAGTATGCACTCTATACTGATGCAAGTTGCACTGAGGCAACCAATTTTGCAGGCGGACAGAGTGGTACTCGTAAATTCAAGGTTGATCTTCCAGACCAGAAGTTGCAGAGCGAGACTCAATTCCACTATCCTATGCTTGTAGGTCGTTGGAACGAGGCAGAGCAGATGTTCTTCTTTAAGAATCCGCTTGCAACTATCAAACTTACTCTCAAAGCACCTGCCGGCGAGACCTATCATCTCCGCTCTATATCTATTACAGGTCGCAACTCTGAGCACATGTGGGGCAATGCAACCATTACTGCAAGCTCTACAGGCGATAGCTCCATTGCCTTTGACAATGATGATGCAACATACTACGCATCTATGGACTGCTTGCAGACTGTAGAGGATGGCGAGGGTAGCACAAAGCAGGGTTTTGCTGTAACCGATGCAGGAGCAACTTTCTATGTTGCAATTCCTGCTCAGGCATACTCTCGCGGTCTTAATATCTCGCTTATCTGCGACGAGGGTGTTATGGATCAGACACTTAAGACTTCAGGTATTACTGTTGCTGCAAATCAGTTGCTTGTAACCCCTGCTCTTACAATGAATCTTGACACAAGCGGCATCTATACTGCTATGCTTCGTTGTACAGACTCTACAATTGGTGTTGCATGGACTACTCTTGCAAGCAATGCCCCTTATCTGAGTCAGGTTTTGCCAGAGTCAGGAATCATTAACCACGATACAGAGAAGACAAAGACCTACAAGATAGCCCTCTATAAGGACTCAGCATGTTCAAATCTTCTTGTCAGCTGGCTTATTGTAGGCAATAAGATTAAAAATGCAAGTGGTACTTGGGAAACACTCTTCTCAAACAATTATCCTCAGCGATTTGTATTCTCAGGTCTTGAGCCTGCAACAACTTACTACTTTACTGTTACAGCCGATGGTGCAACCTCTAAGGCACGCGCTATTACAACTTTAGACAAGGCATATACAGGTACAGTTACAACTTCTGGTGCAAAGGCTGGTAATACTATCCTCTTTGAGAACTTTGCGGACTGTATTATGGGTGGTGATATAACTACTCGCAGTGCTGGTTACTCAAGCTATAAGCGTGGTTCATATACAACTCTTGCAGCAGCAACTGCTACAGGCGAAACACCTACAATTAAAGATGCTGCTACAGGCGAGTATAACGAGTTCTATGTCTGCGGTGGCTCAACCGAGATGGGTCTGTTCAATACAATCCACAATTTGGTATCACCTATGGGTCTTAGCAGTTGGTCTTGGTATGCCGATGGAGATAAAGTTGGCACAGTTTTGTCTCGTGCAGGCTACCTTAAGCTTGGTATAACAAACTATAGAGCTGCTGTTGTAACCCCAGCTCTTACCGCTCTTGGCAGCAATGTGGCTACTATCCGCGTTAAGTTTAAGGCTTGCCCTTATGGCGGAGCTACAATAGACGAGGCAGAGAAGAGTATCGCAGTACGCCTGCTTGACGGCGGTACAGTAAGCACAGCTTCTGCATCATACAACTTACTTAGTGGACATACCGTTGTCAACAGCCAGCCTATACTTTTGGAGGGTAATCAGACTACTTGGAAAGAGTACGAGGTTGTGTTTGCGGGTGCATCGAAGAGCTCTCGCATCGCCTTTGACGGCAATCGTGATGCAGGCTCAACAAACCGCTTTATGATTGACGATATACAGGTAATTGTAGAGAGTATTGATGGTGTTTCTGCCGCTTTGGTGCGTGCAACAGATACCACAATTGCTGTTGGTTGGACAGAGACCACTAAAAATATTCCATATCTCAGTGTACTGAACACCAGCACTTTAACAGCTGCATTGGATTTCACAACCGATATTACTAAAGTTTGGGAGGCAGGTATCTACTCAGATGCTGCATGTACTAAGCCTGTTCAGGTTGTTCAGAATCTATCAAAAGACAAAGCTGGCGACGCTCTCTATACAGACTATAAGAGTGGACGAGTACCTCGTTTTACCTTCAATGGTCTGACTCCAGATACGACATACTATGTAATGATTAAGAACACCACAGATTCTAAGCAGATGGGTTCTGCTCTTGAGGTTAAGACATTGCCTTCTGTAGCTGATGCATCTGCAGTTGTAACTGAGGCAGGAACTGCTAAAGCTGGCGACCTTATTCTCTTCCAGAACTTTGCTCTGCTCTCCGGATTCTGTGATTTGGGTTCTAACTCTACAGGTTATTATTTTAGCGGCCATGCATCAGCTGAGTCTCAACCATTTGTAGAGGGAACTATGGCTTGTGGCAAAGGGTATGATGGTCGTTATCTATATGCCGTATCTCCTTCATCAAGCGGTGCAGGAATGTTCTCATCTTGGGAGCATTGCGCTGAGGCTGTAGGCATGCTCGGTTGGGGTTGGTATGGAGATAAAGATGGTGCAGCAGGCGACTCTGTTGGTCTTTTCTCTGGCTGTGCAAAGATTGGTACAGCAGATAACACATCAACTATATACACTCCACAGCTCTCTGCTCTGCCAGGAACTGCAACTGTTCGCGTAACTTTCCGTGCTGCGCCTTATGGTTCTCCTGCTAATCCTGTATCCACATCAGATCACCGCGGGTTCAAGGTTACAGCTCTTGACGGTGCATCAATTGAGGATTATGACGGCACTACAGACGGCTCAAGCTACAAGGTTACAGGCGGAACTGTTATTGACTCTAAGGAATTTACATTTGACGAAAACCAGACCAATACAGATTGGAAAGAGTACACCGTTGACTTAGTTAATGTAACCCCTACAACCAGAATTGGAATTGGTGGTAATGCAACCAAAAAAACAAACCGTTTTATAGTTGACGATATCCGTGTTGAAGTTCTCTCTATTTCAAACGGTATTTGGACAGGACTTGTACGCGCTACAGATACAACCCTTAATATTGGTTGGACAATTACCAAGAGTAACACAGAGTCAGATTACTTCACATCACTCTTCCCTAACGACCCTGCAAAGAATGCTCTTGACCACAATGGTTATGACAAGGAGAACTATACCATATATTTATATAAGGACTCTGCTTGCACCGATTTGGAGTTCCAGGGCGATTTTGGTGGTGCCTTCTTCCGTGAAGGTAGTGAGGGAGCATACTCTTACTTCCCTTGCCGATTTACTTTCGGTGGTCTTGAGCCAAATACAACCTACTACTTCAAGGTCAAGGATAAGCTTACAGGCAAGACAACCGACGCTGTACCATATACAACCCTGCCAAAGGCATTTGAGGGCAACCCTGTGGTATCTTCGGCTGTTGTAGGAAATGTGCTGGTATTTGAAAACTTCGGTAAAGTTCTCTACGCCGGCGACTTTGCAAACTATGGAGCAGGTTACAACCGTTCTAACCTCTCTGCAGCTAAGGTTAACTGCAAGGCTACAGGTAAGGTTAGTTGGTCTGCACAGACTATTGATGGCGAGGCTGTTGACTTTGGTCGTTGCGATGCAAATACTGAGCATCAGCTCTTTGCAACATGTAACGGATTGCTTGATGACATGGGTCTTGATGATTGGGGTTATATCTCAACCGACTCTTTGAGCCGTGTACATATTCAACCGGGATACTTGAAGATTGGAGGTAGCAGCCAGCTTGCAGCTATTGTTACACCTCAGCTTACAGGTCTATCAACCTCTAAACTCTCTAAGGTAGAGGTATCTTTCAAGGCTTGTAATTTCACTACTCAGAACTACAACCACTCTGTAAAAGAGGATTATGTTGTTGTTTATGGCATTACAGGTGCATCTATCAAGCCTCTTACAGATGCTACAATGCCTGGTTATGTATATGGCGGATATAATAGCGATGCTGTAAGCCTTACTCTTGACAACAATCCGGGCGTATGGAAGGAATATAAAGTAACCCTTGACGGTATCTCCGGCGACAGCCGTATTGCTATTGGTGGATGCCGTACTACAGCAGGTAACTCTCGCTTCTTTATCGATGATATTAAGGTAACTGTCAAAGAGATTGGTCAGACCGTAATTACAGGTAAAGTATCTGCTCGCGCAGCCGACGGCGGCGCAGGAGTTGCAAATGTTGCTGTAACAGATGGTTATACAACAGTTCTTACCGACGCAAATGGTAATTACAAGATTCCTTACACCAAAAAACCTGAGTATATCTACTACAGCACCCCTCACAACTACGAGATTGGTCGTAAGAGTGCAGGTGTCCCTGTTCAATATTTAGCATTTACAGCAGGTACATACACAGGTTATAACTTTACACTCGGTCCAAAGATGAAGGCCTCAACCCATGAGAACTTCAACGACGCAACAGACAAGTTTGACAAGTGGTTCCTCTTTGTAATGGCTGACCCACAGACTCATAACAGTGCAGATGATAACTGTTACAACCGTTTTGTTAAAACTGCCGTTCCTGATATTAGAGCGCAGGTTACTCGCGGCTACAACAGTGCTATCGACTCTGATGCCGGTCTAAACCAGGCTTATGGAGTGCTTCTTGGTGATGTTGTTTGGGACTCTTCAGACGATGAATATCACAAACAGATGAAGGCTGTGCTTGAGGTAGGCGATACCGGTGTATATTGGTTTGCTTGCCCAGGAAACCATGACTACAACTATGACACTCGCTCAATTGCAGGCTTTAAGAGCGTATATGGTCCAACTCGCCACTCATTTAACCGCGGTGATGTTCATGTTGTTTGTATGAACAATGTGCAATATACATCTAAAACATCGTACGAGGGTGGATTCTCTGAGGATGAGTTTAATTGGTTGCGTTCAGACCTTGCTGCTGTAAGTAAGGATAAGTGCGTTGTTCTCTGCTGCCATATCCAGTTCTTCGGTGGAGGTAGCGGTACTCACCTTAAGAGTCGCTATCACGATGAGACTCTGGCTGAGTTGAGTAAGTTTGAGCATGCTTATATCTTTACAGGCCACCGCCATAACCACCGCTCATACTACCACAAAGATTATGGTGTATTTGAGGTTAACCACCCTGCAGGTTGTGGTCAGTTCTGGAATACTAAGTGCTGCTCTGATGGTACTCCTGCAGGCTATACACTCTATACATTTAAGGGTAATGACATCTCTCACCAGCGATATAAGGCGTTTGGAACTAATGGCTCTGGCGATGTTACAGCCGATGGTAAGGGTGAAACCGAGAACGGTCTGCGCGTTTATTGGGCTGCTGACCAGATTTACAACACCGCAAACCAGATTGACCGCTACACTTGGGGACACACAAACAAAAAGGTAATTATTGCCAATGTATTTATGGCACACCAGCAAGGTGGCCCTGCCGGAACTATTGCGGGAGACTGGAAGGTTCAGATGTCTTACGACTCAGGTAAAACTTGGGTAGATATGGCTCTTGTAGATACAAGTTTCTTCCGTCATAGTGTTCCTGGTGGTCTTAACGGCTTTACATATGGTGAAGACTTCGACTATAAGACATATATCGTAGATGCTGCAGGTAATAATATGAATAGCAGCAAATATGATGGCACTGCAGCTGGTGTTCGTGGCGATATTGACTGGTGGTATTGGGCTAAGGCTCTTGAGAAGAATAACCACCCAGGACTTATCAGCCGCAAAACGGGAGCATCAACTGTACTTGGAAATGCTTGGAACTATGCAAATACCTCTTCGCATATCTTCCGTGCGTCAGTTGCAACCGAATACGCAGATAGAGCAGCTGTTAATGCCGATATTAAGAGTGGTAAGCTGATTATCAAGGCTACCTCTCCAACCGGTGTTACATACAAGGCCGACCAGCTGACCTACTTTGATGTAAACGACAATACACTACTCCAGTGGGCTGACTAATGGCTCAATAGCGACAAAATAGGGACAATTAAGGTCTCTAAGGACGGCGCACTAAAAATCCGGCACAGGCATCGAGCCTACGCCGGATTTCTGCTTTGCAGAAGGGAGGTTAAATGACAAATAACATTTAATGACAATAAATAACAGCGGGCTAAAGCCCTTAATACTGCGCGCAAAGCGCGCTATTCTATGCCATTTAGGGCTGAAAGCCCGTTGCTATTAAATGTCATTTTTATCTCCGTCGCTCAATTAAAGTTCAACCTCCGCCAAATTCACGACAAATTATCGTTTTATTGTTACTTCCCTCTCATACTGTTGAATATCTGCTATAAACTCCTCGCCCACAGGCACTCCGTTCTTTAGGCAGAACATATCCCACACGGCTGTCCATGGAAGGGATTTGCACTCCTCAAGCAGTGCAAGACGCTCAAAGCCCTTACCTGCAAGTTCATACTCACGAAGGGTTGCAATAGGCTCCAAAAGTGCCTGCAACATACACTTCTGAGTTGCGCGTGAGCCGATAACATAGGCTCCAATACGGTTTATAGAGGCATCAAAGTAGTCCAAACCGATATGTACCCTATCTAAAGCATTGCAACGGGTAATCTCCTTACAGAGTTCAAGGGTCTCGTCGTTGATAATTGTAACATGGTCTGAATCCCAACGAACAGGGCGTGAAACATGCAACATAACCTCTGGAGTATAGAGTAGCAGCGACGAAATTTTATCTGCGATGCTCTCGGTTGGGTGGAAGTGGCCCGTATCGAGGGTTACAATCTTTCCGCGTGATGCGCCATAACCGATATAGAAGTCATTAGAGCCGACAGTATAGCTCTCCAAACCGATACCAAAGACCTTAGACTCGATGCAATCCTTCATGTTTTTATAATCAACTGCAAAAATCTGGTCCAAAGAGTCCTTGAGCAGTTCACGATAGTACATACGGTTGACCGTCAAGTCCTTAGAGCCGTCATGTACCCATATATTCATAATACAAGGGTCGTTTTGAGCCACACCCATAGCCTCGGCAATAGCACGGCATCGCTTTGTATGCTCAATCCAGAAACTACGAATCTCCGGGTCAGGATTAGAGAGGCTTAAGTCGCCAGATTTTGGGTGTGAGAAGGATGTAGAGTTGAAATCGAGCTTCATATTATTCTGCTTTGCCCAATCAATCCAACTCTGGAAATGGCACACCTCAACCTGATTACGGTCAACAAAGGTATTACCAAAATCTCCGTAAATCTCATGCAGATTTAGACGATGATTTCCAGGAATCAGCGATGCAGCCTTAAGAATATCTTGGCGCAACTCATCAATGTTTCTGGCTCTACCTGGATAGTTTCCCGTTGCCTGAATACCACCCGACAAAGCTCCAACTTGTGGCTCGAAACCCACCACATCATCAGCCTGCCAGCAGTGCAATGAGAGTTGAATTTTCTGTAATTGCTCCAAAGCTGCATCAGTATCGACACCTATAGCTTGGTAGCGTTCTTTGGCTAAAAGATAAGCCTTTTCGATAAGTTCTGTTCTCATATTTTATAGTTTTAAGGTTTTATTTTCGAGGTGTAAAAGTCTGAGTATCAATAGACTTTCGAATTGTATGACGCATTGCACTCAAGGACTCTGCTAACCCTGCAGCCCTTGCCTGCATCATAACATTACCCAATGCTGTAGCCTCTGTAGGCCCTGCAACAACCGTAACCCCACATGCGTCGGCAGTCATCTGATTGAGTAGTGAGTTTTGCGCGCCACCACCGATAACATGTAGCACCTTTATCTCAAATGGAGATACAGCACGCAGATTATCCAACACCTGAGCATATTTTGCAGCAAGAGAGTCAAAAATAAGTCTAATCATCGCCGCATCATCCTCAGGAGCGTGTAGGTTATGCTCTTTGCAATACTCTAAAATCGCCTTCGGCATATCTGTTGGAGCAGCAAACTCCGCAGCATCAGGGTCTATTAAGTCCGTAGAAGGAGAGGTCTTCTCCACCATCTGCATAATCTGCGGATATGAATACTCCTTACCATCTCTTTTCCATGAGGCACGGCACTGCTCCAAGAGCCACATGCCTGTAATATTCTTCAAAAATCGGGTTGTACCATCAACACCACCCTCGTTGGTATAATTCAGTGCAAAGGACTCCTCTGTAATTACAGGCTTCTGCAACTCCACACCCATAAGCGACCAAGTACCCGAAGAGAGATAGGCAAAACACTCATCTGCCGCAGGCACTGCCGCAACTGCCGAGCCTGTATCATGACCAGCAACAGCTATAACAGGAATTTGACCCAGACCCGTCGCCTTTGCAACATCCTCTGTCAGCACACCCACCTCTGTTCCAGGCATGACAACCTTAGGAAAGAGTCTCTTGTCCACACCCGCAACCTTAAGCAGTTGCTCATCAATGGTGCCTGTTTGCGGATTCATAAATTGAGAGGTGGAGAGAATTGTATATTCACACACCTTTTTGCCCGTCAGCATATACGACAAAGCATCAGGCATAAAAAGCAGTGTATCAGCATGTTTTAGAGCCGATGACCCCTCTCTGTTTAGAGCAAAGAGCTGAAAAAGAGAGTTGAAGTTCATAATCTGAATACCCGTGCGGCCATAGACCTCCTCGCGTGAACATTGCTCAAAAAAGGCCTCCGGAGCACCGTTTGTGTATGGGTCTCTATAGGCGCGTGGTAAAGAGAGCAGCGTGCCATCTTCAGCCACAAAAACAAAATCTACACCCCAAGTGTCAATACCAATAGAGGTAATTGCAAGTTGTCGCCTGCCCGCAAGCGTCAATCCATGCAAAATCTGCTCGTAAAGACCGTAAATATTCCAATAATATTTGCCCCCAACCTCAAGCAACCTATTCTCAAAGCGATGCAACACCTCCAAATCAATATGATTCTCACTGAGAGTCGCCAAAATCACTCGCCCGCTTGTCGCCCCTAAATCTATCGCCAAAAAGTAACTCTTTTTCATAGCCTCCATATACCCTTTATTACACAATACAAGTTGTCATTTACAAATATAGTAAAAATATGACAAAAAAAACGACAACTGCCCGCTTTTTCGAGAAAAAGCAGGGCGTGCAAAAAGCTTTCAGCAAAAACTTCGTTTTTGGGCGTGTGCGGATTTAGGATAGCCTTGCAGCTATTACGCTAAAAAATAGAGTCCTTTTCACTTTCAAACAAGTTTGAGTGAAGGACTCTATTTTTCATCGCACCATCTTCGATGGTGTTCCCTAAATCCGAGTACAGCAAAACTTAGTTTGTTCTGTTGGTGCGCTATTCTATGCCATTGAGGGCTGAAAGCCCGTTGCTATTAAATGTCATTTGTCATTATTCCGCGCGCTGTCCTTAGTGTCTCTAAGGACTCTAGGGTCTCTAAGGTCCTTAGGGCCGCGCGCCAAGATTAAAGCACCACTTCCGCCAAATTCTACTGAGCGATAAGTATAACTCCTGCACAAGGCTGTACGGTAATTTTACCATCTGCAGCCTCGTATTGACCCAAGCCGCTGACAGAGACTTTATCTTTATCTGCTACCAGCGTATAGTTACCCTGAGGGATATCAAAGGTTACACTCTGTTTCTCGCCGTTCATAAGCACAACGATACTCTGCGCAGTGTCTATCTCTTTAAGGTCTTGCAGAACAAAACCTACGGCTGCATCATAACTACTCTCGATAAATTTAAGGTGCTTGCGCACTGCCTTAGCACTGCCAAGAGAGAATGCCGGATGAGCTTTGCGCAGTGCAATAAGGCCCTTGACATACTCTACAAGGTCGCTGTATGTATGTTTTAGCGACCAATCTATCGCGTTGTACTTATCAGGCAGGTTGTATGTGTTCTTCTCGCCAAGTTTTGAGCGATACATCTCCTCGCCACAGAAGATAAATGGCACACCCTGAGATACAAACACGCCAAGATGTGCAAGTTTTGCCATTTTTATACGCTCTGCCTCTGTTGCATCAGAAGAGAGATGCTCCAAACGGTCTCGCAGGTTGTGGTCGTCATGACATGTTACATAGCTTATATGCTGCATCGGAGAGGCGCACCACGCCTGCTCTGCATGATTTACCTCAGGATGTTCAACACCTCCTACAATACCGAACTTCAAAGCCTCCTTATTACCCTTTACGCCATGAATAAAGCCTCCGCTTGACAAGTCAAGTGTTCCACGCAGTGCATTTCGGATATCATCAGAGAAGGCGGCAACGCCCTCCATGCGGTGTGTATATCGCTTAAAGGCGAGTTTGCTCTCATCATAGAGTGGAGAAGAGGCTGCCCAGCCCTCGCCGTAGAGCAGAATATCAGGATTAAGGGCCTCAAGACGCTTGCGGATGATATTCATTGTCTCAATATCGTGTATCGCCATAAGGTCGAAACGGAAACCGTCAATATGGTACTCCTTGACCCAATACTCAAGCGACTCGACCATATATTTGCGCATCATTGCCTTTTCGCTGGCCGTCTCATTACCACAACCAGAGCCGTTGGCAAATGTTCCATCTTCACACATGCGGTAGAAGTATCCAGGCACTGTAAGTTCAAAACCGCAGTTTTCGGTGCTTGTTGTGTGGTTATACACCACATCAAGCACTACGCAAAGACCGGCATCGTGCATAGCCTTTACAAGGGTTTTAAGCTCGCGGATGCGCGCCTTAGGGTCGGCTGCATCTGTTGAGTATGTACCCTCCGGAGCATTGTAGTTCTTAGGCTCATAGCCCCAATTGTATTGGTCTGTAGGACGAGATTCATCTATAGAGCCAAAGTCTGCTGTAGGAAGTAGGTGTACATGTGTTACACCCATCTCTACAAGGTGGTCTATACCCGTTGCAAGGCCCTCTGCCGAGCGTGTGCCGCGCTGTGCCATACCTAAATACTTGCCCGGATAAAGAGTCCCTGCCGATGCGTGAGCTGTCATATCACGATAGTGCATCTCATATATCACTATATCCTCCCTCTTTATCTTGGGGCTGCAATCACTCTGCCAACCCTCAGGATTTGTGCTGTTAAGGTCGATTATAGCACCTCTATTGCCATTTACATCAATTGCACGAGCAAATATACCTGCAGTCTCTTTCAGAGTCTTTCCATCAACTGTTACCTGGAAGGTGTAGTACATACCGCACTTATCTCCCGCAGCTGTTGCTCTCCATAGACCGTTTTTATACTTCTCCATTGCAATCTGCTCACTTAAGGTGTCGCCTGTATAGAGTCGTACAACAACAGACTCGGCTGTAGGGGCCCATAACTCAAAATTTGTAGCCTGAGGTGTATAACTCATCTCACATATCGGAGTCTGAGGAACGGCATACTCCCCTGCCGGGGTTTTGGTTGTGCAAGAAATTGTTGCAAGGGCAGCTATCACGGCTACTCCATAGGCTATTAGACTATTAAAGTTCATACAAATATGTAGTTTTAGTTAATAATGCATTAAACAGTGTTATCAATGCAAAATTACGATTTTTTACTTACTAAGCAAATATTTGACAATATAAAACATTTTGAAGGGCCTAATAAGAGTAATGAGTGGAGCGTAGAGAGCTGACTTGCTCTATCAAAAGGAGCAAAGACAACCTCTGTAGCAAGGTCTGCCGTTGCCCAATTACGAAGTTGTGAAGATGAAAATGAGTGGCGGGAATATCCTCGAAACGAGATAAAAAGCACTCTGTTGTCGTGGTAAGCAGCCTGCAGATGCGACGGGATTTTGCGATATAGTGAACGCCCTAAGGTAACAATAACGCTACACCCCTCAGATAGAAGAATATCAAGCACAGCGCGCTCTATTGGCGAGTGAAAACCGCTGATAACAATCTTGTTTGTGCGGGCGATTTTATGTGCCCAGCTGCTGGAGAGGTCAAGTGCTTCGGGAGGAGAGTTGCGCGAGGCGAAAAATGCAACCAAATCTCTGTTTAATAACTCCTTATTGCCGGATAAGTCCATAAAAAAAGCGCAGACGCTGCATTTACTTATCCTCCATTAAGGCCTTGGCTGCCCCTTACACGAATAAGCAACACAAACACCCACGCCGGAGATATATCGCATTAACCGAGCCAATCGGTTGTAGGATATACGACCTTGCGTGAATATTCTGTTGCCGACTTTCGTGTAAGTTAAAAAACCGCCAAGTTTTTAATGGAGAAGAATCGTCAAAAAATACTCAATCAAATATATACAGACCCACGGTAATACCGTAAGCCGAAACAAAGATAAACAAAATTATTAAAACTTCGAAATCAGACAAAAAAAAGACCGCTCTGTGCGGCCTTTTATGCTACTTATTATTCTCCAACCACTTTAGCCTGCGAGCATCAGGCAGATGCTTGATAGAAAAGCTCTCAAATTTTGCCTTAAAACCATTGCCATCGGGACAAGCGGCCATCATGCCCACCATAACGGGTGTATTATCCTCAAGCCAGCAGTTGCGCATCATAGTATATTTTTTGTCGTCAAAAGAGTAGAATATCTCCACTGCATCAAGTCTTCTGACAGCCTTAATCCACACAAAATCAACAGGTTTATCAAGCTCTATAACGCTCCAATCGCTTGTTTTATGTGTAACTACGGTGCTAAGGTTATACTTACCATCAACAAACTCTATACCCGCCTTGATATAGTTCTCCTTATCTATTCGTAGCATTAGTCCCGCCTGGTCAAAGCGCACCTTATAATCGCCGGAAATCTTCACCTTAACCTCAAACTCGCCACCTCTTAGTGTATAGAGAAAAGGTGCATCATCCACCGTAAAGCCATAGTGTGAGATACGCCAATAGTCGCTCTGTGGTGTAACATCCATTGTAAGGGTGTTATTGTTTATACTCCAACTCTCTGGCTCGTTAAACCACTGCATTCTCTCAAGCGTCTGCGCCGAGAGCGAAATTGCCGACAAGGCAAAAATAAGGGTCAAAAAGTAGTTTCTCATAGTGTGTAAAATTAAGATATGTTCTCCACAAAGATAGTATTTATTCCGCAATAAAACAGCAAAGAGTGTGTCCAAAAACTTATTGAACACACTCTTTATTGGAAGTCATAGAGCAAATATGCCTCTATCTTAAATCCCAAGCAGGATGCGCGGGGTCTTCGGCTGTAAGAGCCTCGGCAAGTGATAATCCCAAAGCCTCCGCAACACCCTGACCATAGGCAGTATCTGCATAGTAGCAGTTGCGGATATGGCGTTGTTTGATGAAAATTTCCGCATCGCCCATAGCTCTGGCGGTATTCTCGCAAGTTGCCTTTTGGTCCTCTGCAGACATCAATCGCCACAGTTTACCGGGCTGTGTATAGTAGTCGTTATCCAGTTCTCGTTCATCATAGTTATAGACCTCGCCGTTTATCTGCAAAGGTGGCTCTTTTAGTTGTGGAGAGTCTTGCCACTCGCCATAACTATTTGGCTCGTATGAAATTGTGCGCCCAGAATTATCGTCAGTTCGCATCTGCCCGTCGCGGTGGTAAGAGTGGTATGGGCAACGAGGACGGTTTATCGGTATTAGGTGGTGATTTACACCAAGGCGGTAGCGTTGCGCATCGCCATAGGAGAACAATCGCCCTTGCAACATCTTATCGGGCGAAAAACCTATACCGTCAATAATATTCATCGGGTTAAATGCCGCCTGCTCGGTCTCGGCAAAGAAGTTTTCGGGGTTTCGGTTAAGTTCCAGAATACCTACATCGTGTAGCGGAAAGTCTCCATGATACCATACCTTTGTAAGGTCAAATGGGTTGATATGATAGCTTCGCGCTTCCTCTTCTGTCATTAACTGCACCTGCATAAGCCAACGCGGATAGTCGCCACTCTCAATGGCCTCGAACAAATCTCTTTGGTGTGATTCACGGTCTTTGGCAATAACCGCCTCCGCCTCGGCGTCGGTTAAATTCTTGATACCCTGCAAGGTGCGCAGATGAAATTTAACCCAAGTGCGGTGGTTGTCTGCATTTATAAAACTATAAGTGTGGCTACCAAAGCCGTGCATGTGGCGAAATGAAAATGGAATACCTCTGGGCGACATTGTAATCGTAACTTGATGCAGTGCCTCTGGGAGCAGTGTCCAGAAGTCCCAATTACTATTTGCCGAGCGCATGCCCGTGCGTGGGTCGCGCTTAATGGCATGGTTTAAGTCGGGAAATTTCAGAGGGTCGCGCAGAAAAAATACGGGGGTATTATTACCCACCAAATCCCAATTACCCGTATCGGTGTAGAACTTCATCGCAAAGCCGCGAATATCACGCTCTGCATCGGCAGCACCACGCTCACCCGCCACAGTGGAGAATCGCACAAAGCAGTCGGTCTTCTTGCCAACCTCCGAGAAAATCGAGGCTCTGGTATAAGCCGTAATATCGTGTGTAACGGTAAATGTACCGTACGCTCCCGACCCTTTAGCGTGCATACGCCTTTCGGGAATCACCTCACGGTCAAAATGGGCAAGTTTTTCGGTAAACCACGGGTCTTGCAATGTTACAGGTCCACGAAAACCGGCTGTCTGCGTATTCTGATTATCAGCTATATAACGCCCGTTCTCGGCTGTTAAGTGCTTTTTGTCTTTTTGTTTCATATCAGGAATTTGTAAAATCTGCTCTACAAAATCCCAAAATTGTGCCAAAATAGAGACAAAATATGCGTTATAATAGACTGACTAAGTGTCGTACCTATTCTGAATAAAACATATTAAGGCTAAGATAGCTTATACCCTACACTTTTTGATGTTGTTTTAGTTCTTTTCTGAGTGCGGCGGGGGTATTATTGAAGTGTTGTTTGAATAGTTTTATAAAGTGTGATATATTTGAGAAGGCGCAATGAGAACCTATTTCGGATATTGTCATATTTGTTGTTATCAGCAGTATTTTAGCTCTTTGCAGTCTTTTTTCGATAAACCACTTATGCGGAGGTTGAGCAAATTGTCGTCTAAACTCCTTCTTGAAGGATGTCAGGGAGCGATTAGTCTGTTTTGCGAGTTGTTCTATAGAAATGTCGTTAAACAGGTTGTCGTAAATCTGTTGTGCAAATTTGCCGCTTGCTTTATCGGCTCTGAGTGATATAAACCTTTTGATACAATTGTCTTCGTCGCTAAGAATTAGGAATATCAGTTCGGTCAACTTTATCTGCTCTACCGCCTCGGTTACTCTTATGCTGTTGTGCCTAAAATATCGGTTTATGTATCCAAAGAACTCGGCAATAATAGGCGAAGGCTCTGTGGCGATAAAGTTTGTGTTTCGGCATTTGTTGCAGATATGATTACTTTGGCAAGATATGTTGTAGTTTTGCGATACAGATATTATAATCTTCTCTAAGTCTTCGGTTGAGATATAGAATACAATTTGTTCAAAGGCACCATCCTGCAGAATATTCTCTTCATAATGGAGACCCTCTCCGAAGACAAACATCTCTCCGGCAGAAAGCGTTGTTGTGCTGTCGTTTATAAAGACTCTTTTCTCTCCTCGGATAATAAAACCGATAGCTGTACGCGCGATATTCACCGAATTTATTCCACACTCTTCCCGCTGTACTAACTTTACCAATCTTTGATTACACTCTGTCATTGCACAAATTTTAATTGATGACAAAAGTATAAATGATTTACCCATAATCCAACCCCGAAAACTCCATAAAACCAACTTGCGACCAAATAGAGTATTTTTAGAACGGATAAGA
>JAFWBN010000093.1 GCA_017507075.1 Alistipes sp.
GCTACTCAAGATTTCGGATGTCGAACTTTCGACACAGAAAATCGCGGGAGTGCGAATACCGTTGCTCAAAGAGGTTATTTTTGACGAAAAACCGTTTAACCTCTTCTCATCTCCTGCATGGTATAGCGATGGATTGTCTCTGCTCAAAAAGATAGCATCTTTGGGCATACAATTCGAGGTCTATAACCGCCAGATGGAGCTTCTGGATTATGCACGCCGCAAGACTACTCAAAAGCTAAACCTCTATGAACAAGTCCAAATTCCTGGATATGAGGATGCCATACGCAAAATTAAACGATTTATGGAGGATGAAGAGAATCTGAGTAAGTCGGCACAGAAGATTGTAAAGACACGCCAGCAACAGCAGGCAGCTGCCGAGGAGGGCAGAAGGGTATGATAGTAAAAATGATGAAATATGATATCGTCCTCTTTGCTCCGGAGCATGACAGATTCATCGAATCACTGCGTGAAACGGGCATGGTCGATATTACCACTTCAGGTTGGGAACCATCAGAGTCTGATAGAAATCTTTTGCTCGATATAGAGGCGAGAACTAAAGCTCTTGCAACTCTTGATGCACTCGCAGCAGAGGGTAAAACTTCAACAGTAGCAGTGGATAGCAATAGCGTATTTGCAAGCTATACAGAGGCTCAGGGCATCATCGCTGCAGCAAAGGGCGATATTGCACGACTCTCAAAGAGTATCGAAGAGTGGAGAGAGTGGGGCGAGGTAGATATTACTCGCACAGCTGCACTTGCTGCGGCAGGTGTTTCACTCCGTTACTTTGTAGCCTCTTCAACCACTTTTGAGAAGAGTATTGCCCAGTGGAGTGAGGAGTATAATATTGTCCTTATAAATGGAGAAAACTCTCAGGCACGCTTTGTTGTTATCGGCAGTGGTAATGAGGAGATAAATATTGATGCTCAGGAGATTAAAGCTCCAACGATGAGCCTCTCACAGCTTACACAATCAGTCTCTGATGCTGAGGCGAGAATCGCAGTGGCAGAGCAGACTCTTGTTGCTTGTGCGGCACATCGCCAGACAATAGCCTCAGAGCTTGCAACTCTTAAAGTTCGTTTGCAGAATACCCGTATAGCTGCTACAGCTACACAGGAGGCAGACGGATTGTTGCTTGTCCTTGAGGGTTGGGCAGAGGAGAGCAATAGTGATAAGGTTGATGCACTGCTTGATAGTTCGGCAAATACTGTCTATATCAAGAGCAACCCTACACCTGAGGACAATACTCCTGTAAAACTTAAAAACAACCGCTTTGCACGAATATTTGAGCTTGTCGGAAATATGTACGCTCTGCCAAAGTATGGTACAGTAGATCTTACACCGTTCTTTGCTCCGTTCTATATGCTCTTCTTCGCAATTTGTCTTTGCGATGCGGGTTATGGTGCGGTGATTCTGGCAGCAGGTCTTGCTCTACTCTTCAAAGGTGGTGTAAAGATGCGCCAAGCAGCACTATTCTCTACACTTTGTGGAGCAATGAGTGTAGTGTTTGGTTTCTTTGCCAACTCCTTCTTTGGTATGAGTATTTCGGACGCTCCGATATTTGAAAACTTTAAGTTTATAAACTTCCAAGAGGACTTTTTTGTAACCTCAATGGTTATAGGTATCATCCAGATACTCTTTGGTATGGCTATCAACCTTGTTATGACAACCAAAGCTTTCGGTATCAGAAATGCTTTGGGCTCATTGGGTTGGTTTATGCTTATACTTAGTTCATGCCTTGCTGCTGTAGCAGGTATGGTTGGTATTGAGTGGTTTGGATTTGGCTCTGTGGCATATATGGTTGTAGCAGGCATTGCACTTGTGTTTATGTTGCTGTTAAACCGTCCAAGCTACAATATCTTTGCTAACTTTGGTGTGGGTCTATGGGATACTTATAATAATATAACAGGTCTGCTCTCGGATGTATTGTCTTATATCCGACTCTTCGCTATCGGACTTTCAGGAGGTGTGCTTGCGCTTGTATTTAACAGCCTTGCACTCGGTCTTACGGGTCTTGATGGCGGTATAGAGCAGTTTACCGTGGCTACAGTATTCCAAATCCTCGGCGCATCTGTAATCTTACTTATAGGTCATGGAATTAACCTCTTTATGTCCACAATATCATCGTTTGTACACCCTATGCGACTTACCTTTGTGGAGTTTTTCAAAAATGCGGGTTTTGAAATGGGTACTCGAGCCTTTGAACCATTAACAAAAGAGAAAGAATAATTAACAATAATAACAAAAACTAAAAAAAATTACAATTATGAATTCAACAGCTTTGATTTTGGCTTATGTCGGTGTAGCACTGATGGTAGGTCTTGCAGGTATCGCCTCAGCAATCGGAACCGCAATTTGCGGTCAGGCAGCAGTAGGCGCAATGAAGAAAAATGGTGGTGCATTTGGTAGCTACATGGTGCTATCTGCTCTTCCAGGTTCTCAGGGTCTTTATGGCTTTGTGTGCTTCTTTATGGTAACAGGTATCTATAACCTTATTACTCCTGAGATTACAATTCTTCAGGGTGCAGCAGTTCTCGGTATCGGTCTGCTCGTTGGTTTTGTAAATCTTCTTGCAGCTATCTATCAGGGTAAGGTTTGTGCAAA
>JAFWBN010000094.1 GCA_017507075.1 Alistipes sp.
ACCCTGTTGTAGAGCAAGCCGAGTTAGATAATGAGGTATTCAACCCTTACACACCTATTACAATAGTACCAAACGACTATCAGGAGGAGTAATAATGGATAAAATCAAGCTGCTGCCCGAAATAGTTGCCAACCAAATCAAAGCCGGAGAGGTTGTAGAGTATCCGTCATCTGCTATAAAAGAGATGATGGAGAATGCTATTGATGCCGGAGCAACAAGCGTGAAGGTCAACTTTACCAATGGCGGAAGAGACCTTATCCAGATTATAGATAACGGGTGCGGCATGTCGCCTACAGATGCAAGGATGGCCTTTGAGTGCCATGCGACAAGTAAAATCCGCGAATTGGATGACATATATGCTCTTAACACCTTCGGATTTCGTGGCGAGGCCCTTGCCTCGATAGCCTCCGTTGCGCAGGTAGAGCTTACAACTCGCCAGGCAGATGCTGAGATTGGCACAAAGACTATTGTCAATGGCGGAGAGTTTGTATCACAAACACCTGTTGCCGCTGCTGTAGGGTCTCAGTTTATTGTACGCAACATATTCTACAACACACCAGGCAGGCGTAAATTTATAGACGAGAGGCAGAGTCAGCTGCCAAATATGATTAAAACAGAGTTCCGCAGGGTCGCTCTATGCCATCCAGAGGTGGCTATGGAGCTAATCTCTGCAGGCTCTACGATATACTCTCTCAAAGAGTCAACTCTGCTTGAGAGAATTATAGGTATTGTTGGAGCATCTGCAAAGAAGAGTCTGCTTGAGGTAGGCGTTGAGACATCAATAGCCAAAGTTGAGGGCTTTGTTTGCCAAGCATCTGCAGCAAAAGTCAGACCAGACCAATATATGTTTATAAATGGCAGATTTTTTAAGTCTCCATACCTTGCCAAGGCTGTAACCAAGGCTTATGAGCATTTGATTCCAAATGGCGCACAGCCATCGTTCTTTATATACCTTACCGTTGATGCAGAGCGTGTGGATGTCAATGTGCATGCTCAGAAAATAGAGGTTCGATTTGCGGACACAGACGCAATATGGCAGATTATAAATGCTGCTGTAAGGGAGACACTCGCCAAGACAGGCTCTGTACCAATGATGGACTTCGACAATTGCGATGCTATAGAGATTCCTATAGCCTCACAAGGCATGAGCTACCGTATGCCTAAGGCGACAACCTGCGACAACTACAACCCCTTTGCCACAGACTCTAACTCTTACGATAGAACAGTCTCAAAAGAGTCTCTGTATGACATTGGCAGTAGTTTTGACAGCAGAACAGCCTCTGATGACTTTAATTTCCCCTCAAAGGTAGGTGCAAGCAACTCTGAATTTGAGTATTTCGATGCTTCAGAGGGCGAGGAGCAGTATTTAGAGTTGGAGTCAGCTGAGGATAACAGCGTAAGCTCTGTAAACTACATCGGAAGAAGGTATGCTTCGGCAATAATTGGCGGTGTAACTTGCTTTATAGACTTGACAAGGGCAAAAGAGCGAATACTGTATGATAGATATATAAGCATGCTCAGCGGAGGTAAATCTGTCTCTCAGCAGCTACTCTTCCCACAAACTCTTACCCTTTCGGATGGCGAATATTCGCTTTTCGAGGAGTGGAGCGTAGATTTTGCCGCTTTGGGTTTTGATATAGAGATGCAGGGAGGTGGCAATATAGAGGTTAGAGGTATTCCAGCAGATTTGAGTGCCGAGAGCCTTGATAGTGCAATATACGAGCTACTGCAGACACTTGCTCTGCCACACGATGTAGAGCAGATGCGTCGAGAGCGTTTAGCCCTTACAATGGCGCAAAGTCAATCTGCAAGACGAGTACAATACTCACAAGCTGAAGCCGAGAGTATTATCTCGGAGATAGTTCTGTGCCAAAATAGAGGAACAACACCTTCGGGTAAGACAATAATGACTTTTGTAACACTTGAACAGATAGAGGAGAGATTATCATGAATCCATATTTCAAAACACCACCGGCTGTAAAAAACCTTATTATTGCCAACTGTATGTTCTTTTTGGCGACATTTTTGATTCCCAAAGTAAACACACTGCTTGGTACATACGGTCAGCTATTTTGGATAGAGTCGCCAAACTTCCATATATATCAGTTTGTAAGCTATATGTTTCTGCATGGCAGTATGAGCCATCTGTTTTTTAACATGTTTGCGCTGTGGATGTTTGGACGAACTTTGGAGTATGAACTTGGCACAAAACGATTTTTGACATACTACTTTGTCTGCGGTGTAGGTGCTGCAATATTTCAGATGCTCGTTGCATGGGCTGCATCAGAGTACCATTTTACAATGCTCGGAGCCTCAGGTGCTGTGATGGGTCTTTTGATGGCCTTTGGCGTAATGCATCCAAACAACCAGATTTTTGTATTCCCTATTCCGTTCCCTATAAAGGCTAAATGGTTTGTTACAGGATATATCGTTTTGGAGCTATTCCAAGGTTGGGGCGGTGTAAGTGATGGTATTGCCCACTTTGCACATGTCGGAGGTATGCTCTGGGGTTGGGCTCTATTATACTATTGGAAAAACAAGAGAGTTATATATTTTTAATGGCAAGGACTAACACAAACACATACTACGACTACCGTTTAGGGCGCAGAAAACCTAAAAAGAGGAGGCTTAGTAGCTCCATGCTGCTATTCCTCTGCGATACGATAGTCTTTGTGGCAACAATACTGCTCGCCGCAGCTATTGTTGTGTGCCTACTTACGCCAAATATCTCTCCTGAGAAAATGGGAATACTCTCTATTGTCGTACTTGCCGCACCTATTATATATATAGCAGAGATTATTCTATCTCTCTACTGGATTTTAAGGTGGAGGTGGAATTTTGCTGTCTTCTCACTAATTTTTGTTGTTGCAGGACTCTTCTCTATAGGTAAATACTATCGTTTAGACTTCAAACAAAAGGCCGAGGTCAAAATCAACGAAAGACACTACACAAAAGTAATGTCTTACAACATCGCCACAGCAGCAAGCAAGGCCCTTATCGATAGCATAAAGAGTGTGCGTCCAAATATTCTGTGTCTGCAAGAGTATCTGTCTGACCATAAAGAGATTTGGAAAACTCTCGGCAGTAATTATAACTCTACATGCAAAGATAACACAAGTTTCTCCTGCGAGATATTCTCACGCTACCCTATCCTTAAACAGGGTCTTATAGATACACTGCCCCGCACAAACGCTTTGTGGGCAGATATAAAGATTCAAAACGATACTGTCAGAGTTATTAACCTGCATCTTAAGTCAACAACCATAACTACTCAAGATATGCAATTTGTCGAGGAGCATGAGTATATCCTCGATAGTTCACGCACATCCAAAGTCAAGGATATGGTAAAACGACTCACTCAAAGTAATATACAACGCGCATACCAGAGTCAAAGCATTGCCGAATTTATCAAAAATTCCCCTCATAAAAAGATTATCGTATGTGGCGACTTTAATGATGTGCCGCTATCATATTGCCAAAATACAATATCAGAGAATTTACAAAATACATTTATAGAGGCTGGGTCGGGATATAGCTACACCTTTGCAGGATTCTTCAAACTGCTACAGATAGACTATATGCTCTGCTCCGAACATTTTGAGGTGGTATCCTACAATGTTGACCACTCGCTTAACTTCTCCGACCACTACCCTATTATATCCAGACTTAAATTAAACAAAAAATAGTATGATTTTAGATTCTATCAAAAACGCAGAGTTGTACTACTCGCTAAACCCAAGATTTAAGGCAGCTTTTGACTTCCTTGCTCAGTGCAACCCTAAAACTATCTCAGTGGGTCGCCACGATATTTTAGGCGATGAACTATTTGTCAATGTTATGGAAATAGACCTCAAACCACGATATGAGGCACTCCTCGAAGTACATGACAAATATGTTGATATTCAGGTAATTATCGGCGGAGCAACCAAAGAAGAGTTCGGCTGGTCAGAACGCAAAGATTGTAAAAAAGCTAAAGGCGAATTTGACACAACAAAAGATGTGCAATTCTATACCGACGAGCCTCAAACCTTCTATACCATGCGCGAAGGTCAGTTCTCTATCCTGTACCCAGAAGATGCTCACGCCCCTATGCTCGGTACCGGCAAAATCAAAAAAATGATTTTCAAAGTGCTGAAATAACTAAAAACTACCCGCTGTTTCAAATACAGCCCGCCTAAGTACCGCCGCTTTTTGAAAAAAGCGGCACCAAAAACTTTCAGCAAAAACTCCGTTTTTGGGCGTGTGCGGATTTAGGATAGCCTCGTGGCTATTACGCTATAAAATAGAGCCTTACACTTTCAAGCGAGCTTGAGTGTAGGCTCTATTTTCTACCGTACCACCTTCGGTGGCGTTCCCTAAATCCGAGTACAGCGAGACTTAGTTTGTCCTGTAGCGCGCTATTGTATGTCATTGAGGGCTGAAAGC
>JAFWBN010000095.1 GCA_017507075.1 Alistipes sp.
CTGGTAAAAATATCCTTGATTCGACACAACGCCTCATCTGCATCCACAAGTGCAGCAGAGGGGTTTATAAGTAACATCTCCTCTGTAGAGTAATATTTTAGCAGAGACGGGTCATAGGATAAGGCATGCAACACAGTTGATATAAGGGCAATAGGATAGTGATCTATTGCTTTAGAGTGCAAGGATTTTCTATTTGGGTGTTGATACCCAAGACTACCCCACTCTGTTGTAGTACCATCACTAAAAGATGGATGATATACATTATCAAAATCTATCAGCACTAACTCGTCGTTGGTAACGATAATATTTGACGGTTTCAAATCCCCATGCGCCCACTCCTCTTTGAGTAGTTTTAGAGCCAGGCAATCAAACTTTTGGGCTAAAAGCCGAAATCTGTCTGTAGAGTCTGTGTCCAAAATCTCACGCCCTAAGTCTCTACCCTCTATCCACTTCTCAAGAACGACATCTACTCTCTCTTCATGACCCAAAGATTGCCCCAAACGCAGTTCCTCCTTAAAGAAAGAGTCTCTATATATATCGCTCAGATGCTGTTTTTGCTTAAGATAACAGCGCAATTTATACAACTCTCCCTTATAATTCACCTTAAAAATCACAGACGAAGAGCCAACAACAAACTGCAATTGACCTCTTTCATCCCTACAAGGTCTTATACCCTCTAAGGTTTTGAACAGGCCGTAACAATCATCAATTGCCGAGATATAGGTATATGCAGAAACCATTTAACAAAAGGGGCTACCCAACAGGCAGCCCCACCATATTCAAGCGTTCTTAAATCAAATTTTAGTGGCAGCCACCGCAATCGCAACCCTCGCCGCACTCATGCTCGCCACAGCCGCTCTCGCCGCAACCGCAGCCACAGCTACCCTGCAAATCCTCAGGAGTAACATCACGAACAGATACAACCTCAACCTCAAAGTTAAGGGTCTTGCCAGCCATAGGGTGGTTAAAGTCCATTGTAACAGTCTCATCCTTAACCTCACGGATAATACCGTTCATGCGATGACCCTCAGCGTCAGACATTGGGACAATATTACCTACAAAGAGAATCTCTTCTGCAATCTTGCCATCAATCATAAATATTGTCTTTGGCAACTCAACTACAGCCTCTGCAACAACCTCTCCGTAGCCGTCCTTTGGCTCAAGGGTAAATGCAACCTTATCTCCAGGCTCTTTACCAATCAGCGCGCCCTCAAACTTTGGGAGGAGCATGCCTGCGCCACATACGAACTCCAGTGGCTTGCCCTCCGGATTTTTATCTGCAACTTGTCCGTCCACGGTAAGTGTATAGTTTACCGCAACCATTTTACTGTTTTCTACCTTCATAATTTAATAATATTAAAATTGTTATATTATCTTGCGGGTGCAAAGATAACTCTTTATTTACTATTACAACTCATTTTTTGCTACCAAATTTCTATCTCCGTAGCCATTGTCGATTTTTGAGACATACGGGAAGAATTTTGACACACCGACCCACTCAAGAGGGAATACAGCCTGATTACGGGAGTATGGATGGCTCCACTCGCCCGCAAGTTCGGCTGCTGTATGAGGTGCATTGACAACAACATTATCAGCCTCGCCCGCGATAGCCTCACACTCGCGCTTAATTGCCACAAGAGCCTCGATAAAGCGGTCCATCTCCTCTTTTGGCTCACTCTCGGTAGGCTCTACCATAAGTGTTTCGTGCACAGGGAAGGAGAGTGTTGGAGCATGGAAACCATAATCCATCAATCGGTGTGCTATATCGCCACAATCAACACCATACTCTCTCTTAAAGTGTGTAAGGTCGAGAATCATCTCATGAGCCACGCGGCCTGTTTCGCCTGAGTAGTATGTTCTGAACTCATCCTTGATTGCCGATGCCATATAGTTTGCATTGACAATAGCCATCTGTGTAGCAGTTCTCAAACCCTCCTCGCCGAGCATCTTGATATAACCGTATGTTATAGGCAGCAACATTGCCGAACCCCATGGAGAGGATGATACAGCAGTAATACCCTGCTCTCCACCTGTCGAAACGACAGAGTGTGAAGGCAGGAACGGTGAAAGGTGTTTTGCACAGCAAATTGGACCTACACCAGGGCCACCGCCACCGTGAGGCATTGCAAAGGTCTTATGCAGGTTAAGGTGGCAAACATCCGCGCCAATAAATCCAGGATTTGTAAGTCCCACCTGCGCGTTCATATTTGCGCCATCCATATAGACCTCACCACCTGCATCGTGAACAGCGTCAACAATCTCACGGATTCGGCTCTCAAATACGCCATGTGTTGATGGGTATGTTACCATCAGTGCGCAAAGCTCTGCAGAATACTGCTCTGCCTTAGCTTTCAAATCCTCAACATCAATATTTCCGTTATTATCGCAAGCCACAGTAACAATCTTCATACCTGCCATTGCTGCTGATGCTGGATTTGTACCATGTGCAGATGCAGGGATAAGCACCACATTACGATAGCCCTGACCTCTGCTCTGATGATAAGCGCGGATAACCATAAGGCCCGCATACTCGCCCGCAGCACCAGAATTTGGTTGCAGTGAGCATGCGTCAAAACCGGTAATTGTTGCAAGGTCTTTCTCAAGCTCCTCTATAAGTGTCAAATATCCATCAGCCTGGTCTGCAGGAGCAAATGGATGTATATTCTGGAATCCAGGAAGAGATAGCGGTTGCATTATTGCCGCAGCATTGAGTTTCATTGTACAGCTTCCAAGTGAAATCATCGAATTTGCAAGTGAAATATCTCGCAACTCAAGGCGTTTGATGTAGCGCATAATATCGCTTTCACTGCGATAACGGTTAAATACAGGCTCTGCAAGAAGTGGAAGAGTTCTACGGAGTGCTGTTGGGATTGATTGCGCAGAAGCAATCATCATCTCGCCCATCTCTACGCCTGCCGCCGTAGCAAAAATGCCTATAACGGTTACAATATCCTCGATTGTTGTAACCTCATCAAAGGCTATGCGTACTCTATCCTCTGCCGGATAGTAGAAATTAACCCCATTTTCAAGAGCTACAGACTCCACAACAGCAGCATCAGCAACAACCTCTATGGTATCAAAGAAATCTTTTGTAACAACCTCGTATCCCATATCCTCAAGGTTTTTAGCCACAGATACAGCCGATGTATGCGCTGTCATTGCCGCACGAGTAAGTCCCTCTGCTCCGTTATACACGCAGTGGAATCCTACAATTGAGGCCATCAATGCCGAAGCGGTACAGATATTGGAGGTTGCTCGCTCCCTCTTAATATGTTGCTCACGCATCTGTAGAGACATTCTCAGCGCGCGATTACCAAGGCGGTCAACAGAGACTCCGATGATTCTTCCCGGCATATTACGCTTAAAACTCTCGCGTGTAGCCATATATCCTGCCGATGGACCACCAAAGCCCATAGGGCAACCAAGTCGCTGCGTTGTTCCAACAGCTATATCTGCTCCCCACTCTGCCGGAGGTGTCAGAAGGGCAAGTGAGAGCAAATCTGCGTCAGCTGCAACAAGAGCACCGACTGCATGCGCTGCTGCAACAAAGTCGCTATAGTCTCTTAACTCTCCATTTGCCGCTGGATATTGAACAATGGCACCAAACTCTTTGCCGGTAAATGTATAATCGGCATAGTTGTCAATTATCAGTTCAATACCAAAAGGCTCACTACGAGTAAGCAATACATCAAGAGTATGTGGGAAGATATTTTCATCTACAAACAGCTGATTTCTACCCTCTTTAACCGCCTCACGAGAGCGCAGCGAGTACATCATAAGCATCGCCTCGGCAACAGCTGTACCCTGGTCGAGCAAAGAGCAGTTTGCTATCTCCATACCTGTAAGTGAGCATATTGCTGTCTGGAAGTTTAACAGAGCCTCAAGACGACCCTGCGAAATCTCAGCCTGATAAGGGGTATAAGAGGTGTACCACGCAGGATTTTCAAATACATTGCGCATAATGGCCGCACTGACTGCATTTGGATAGTAACCCATACCTATAAATGAGCGATACTGCTCATTGCGGTCTGCAAGGTTGGCAATATGCTGCGCAAATTCATACTCACTCATACCCTCAGAGAGCTCTAAAGGCTGCTCCAAACGAATATTCTGCGGAATAACCTGACTTATAAGCTCCTCGACGCTACTAACGCCAATAACTTTCAACATTTCACCAAGCTGCTGCTCGTCTGTTGTACCAATATGTCTTGCGACAAATTTATCAAACATAGTTTTTCAGTTTTTAGATTCTATTTGCACAAAGGTAACAAAAAAAACAGTGAAATAATCAATAGCCACCCAAATAATTTGGACAACTTACAGCTATTACGACATAGAAACCTAATTTGTACTGTTTGCACTCTACTTTTACACTACAGTCAGCAAGGGATTATCTCAAGATTTAGAGTTTATAACGCATTAAAAACGCTAAGGTTATAGGGAACTGTACAAAAACCATAGCCGAAATTGGCTGAATTGATGCAGAAAATTGTATCTTTGTGCAAAATTGGGCTACTTTATGAAGAAAATCATCGCAATACTTTTCACCTCGTTTATTACTATGACTCTGTCAGCTCAAGCTGTGCAGACGATAATTATAGAGCAAAAATCATTTAGAGCCGTGCAAACCGATGCACTTACGGGCGTAAATATTGACCCTATAGGGCTTGACTACTCTAAGCGTCCTTGCGCCAGACTAAAAGTCAAAATCAACCGCATGACCAAAGAGCAGATTGATGGCATTGAGGTTAAGCCGATAACAAACAACGCCGTAATGAAGTGTAAAACAGCGGAATACGACAATGGACTAATTATAGAACTTACAGCTAAGTCTCAAACACGTTTCTACTTCCACCACGACGAATTTGGCGACTCAAATGAGGTTTGTCTTGACCTTAAGGCAGACAAAGAGTATAGACTTGATGCATATCTCAATCAGTTATACTCCGTTATTGTGAATAGTAATGTGGCTGGTGCAGATGTATATATAGATGGTATCTTCAAGGGGCAGACATCCAATAATTTCGACCTTACGGTAGAGGATGTTATGATAGGTCAGCACACGCTTACTCTTGAGTATAGTTCACTGAAGTACGAGCAGACAATTGAGGTTAACAAGGGCAGTATATCCTTCCGCCAAAATGTCAATACTCAGGCGTCAAAGCCTCAATTTGTAGTCTTTGCTGTAGAACCAAAAAATGCCGTTGTAATGATTGAAGGCAAGCTATACACCCCTGAGCAGGGCACAGTTACGGCGGTACTTGAGAGTGGAACATACAACTACACAGTATCCGTTGTCGGCTACCACCCACAGAGTGGCACTTTTACTGTCTCTGGTCAAAAAGTCGAGAAAGTTATCAGCCTTAAAGCAGATTCTGCCTACATAACCCTTACAGCACCAGATAACGCCGAGATTTGGGTCAATGGAGTAAAAAAGGGCATTGGCTCTTGGAAAGGCTCACTCAACTCCGGCGCATATATCTTTGAGGCTCGTAAGGAGGGACACAGAGCAGGCTCACTCTCCCAAACTGTTGACTCTAAGGCAGGCACACAGAGTTACGCTCTCCCTGCTCCGCAACCAATTACAGGAGCAATAGATATTATCTCTACTCCCGCAATGGCGGAGATTATAATTGACGGCAAAGCAGTTGGCCGTACCCCTATTTCGCTCTCTGATATACTTATTGGCAACCACAATATCACACTCGCTAAGAGCGGATATAACTCTTATAGCCAAACAATTACAATTGTCGAAGGTCAGTCTGTAACTCTAAATGCAACCCTTACAGAGCAGAGCAAGCAGACTCAAACAGCACCCGCCCCAAAACCTCAAACAACAGCCCCCGTAAAGGACAGTTCGCCTACATTTACAGCAACAGAGCAGATGCCTCAGTTTATGGGTGGCGATTTGAGAAGTTTTCAAATTTGGGTAAGCCAGAGGCTTGTCTATCCGCCAATAGCACAAGAAAACGGTATCCAAGGAACTGTTGTCGTGCAATTTATTGTCGAAAAGGATGGCTCTCTGTCAAATATCAAGGTGCTTCGCTCTCCTGATAACTCCCTCTCAAAAGAGGCCGTAAGAGTTGTCTCATCCTCTCCAAAATGGACACCGGGAAGACAAAATGGCGAGGCTGTAAGAGTCCAATATCGTATTCCTATAGGATTTAAGCTTCAATAACACACATTTTTAGATATGAAACATATTTTAATACTATTCCTATCACTTTTTGTAGTATCGATTGCAACTGCACAAACAGACAGTCTGCAAGTTCTGACTGTTCCTCAAGACTCAACAGCTCTTAATCAAAATCTGCCCAAAATATACAATATTGGAGATTATTATAACGATGGAGTCAAAGAGGGTGTAGTTTTTCAAGTCTCTGAGGATGGATTGCATGGCAAGATTATAAACCTTAAGCAATCACACTCAGAGGTGGATTGGACTTCTGATGAGACAGAACAAAGACGATTTGTAGGCACAACAAATCCTAATGACGGCAGAGAAAATATGCGCATCATACAATCCATAGAGGGTTGGAAAGAGAAGTATCCTGCCTTTGCGTGGTGCGCAGAGCTTGGTGAAGATTGGTATCTGCCCGCAATTGAGGAGCTAAAGGTACTCACTCTCAACGACACAGTTCATGACGCTGTCAACAAAACCCTTGCAGAACATAATGGCATAAAGTTGTTCTGCAAAAAGGATATGGGCTGGTATTGGTCTTCAACTGAGGCTGAAGTATGTGAGGATGGTATTTTTTGCGCACAGATGGTCCGTATGTACCTATATGGTGTGTTTAATGATTCGAAGAAAAATATAAACTTTGTTTGCGCCATTGCTATATTTTAATGATATGAAGGAACTTAAAGATAGAATACTTTCTGACGGCGTTGCCCTTGAGGGTGGAATCCTTAAGGTTGATAGTTTTATCAATCATCAGATGGACCCACAGCTGATGATGAATATCGCACGCGAATTTGTAAGACGATTTGAGGCACATACTATTGATAAAATCATCACTATTGAGGCCTCAGGCATAGCTCCTGCCATCTTGGTTGGCTATATTCTGAACAAACCTGTTCTGTTTGTCAAAAAGAGC
Source organism: Alistipes sp. (assembly GCA_017507075.1). Taxonomy (GTDB): domain Bacteria; phylum Bacteroidota; class Bacteroidia; order Bacteroidales; family Rikenellaceae; genus Alistipes. The sequence continues at coordinate 7,098 of JAFWBN010000095.1, forward strand.
GTACCGAGTACAATGTCCGATATGATTTGTACAGAGGTCTTCTCCTTTACAAAAAATCGCAGTTATACCGTCTCTGTGAGTCGAAAATATATCTCCGCAGGCGAAAAGCTACTCTTTATTGACGACTTCCTTGCCAATGGAAATGCTGCCAAAGGTGTTGCAGAGATAGTATCAAAGGCCGGCGCAACACTTGTCGGTATGGGATTTATTATCGAAAAGGGATTTCAGCAGGGTCGTAAGACTCTTGCCCATTTAGATTTGCAAATAGAGTCGCTTGCAATAATAGAGAGCTTAGATAATTGTCAAATAAAAATAAGATAATCATGAAAAGAGTGCTACTATCTCTGCTACTTGTAGTTATATCAGTGGCAGCAAGTGCAAAAGAGTTCCCAACAGTATTTGCTCATCGTGGATGTTGGAGTAAAAATAGCGCGAGAGAGTTTATTATCCCTGAGAATAGCGTTGCTGCAGTAGCTATGGCTGCGCGTATGGGCTATGCCGGTATCGAGTGTGATGTAAAATATACAAAAGACAGCGTAATGGTGCTTATGCACGACAAAACAATGAACCGCACCGTGCGCCATGCGGCAGACTACTCAAAGATTGAGAAGCCTATAAGTGTGGGAGAGCTAACTTATGAGCAACTTTGTCGTGATTATGTTTTAGAGAGTGAAAATCCAGAGTTCCGCACTGCTGTACCAACCCTTGAGCAGCTACTTACAGAGTGTAAAAAGCAGGGTATTATCCCTATGCTTCACAGCTCTATTGAAGAGTCATATAAGATGGCTCAAAGCATGTTTGGAGATGAGTGGATATGCTTTACCACCCATTTTGAATTACTAAAAAAGGTTCGTGAATACTCCAATTGCACAATTTTATACGCTATAGACAAAGGTACTACAGAGCAGGTAATCTCAGACCTTAAACAATTAGGAGGTAAATGCGGAGTGTCAACTATGAAACACAAACTATATACCCCACAATTCTGTAAGGCCCTTACAGAGGCGGGATATATCGTCCAAGCTTCTGTATTTAACTCCCCAAGAGAGGTTGTTGCCCAAAGAAACGGCATTACATACCAATTGACCGATTTTAGCATTATGCCGACTCATAAACCTTACGACAAGTGGAATAAAAAGGCAAAACACTTCTCCAAAACCCCAACCTGCAACCACAAATGGGAAAAGAGTGTTGAGTGCGGTGCCTTATTGCTCCAAATAGAGTATCAAGGCTCAATAGAGGTCGTGATAAACGGCTCTCGCAGATATACCCTGCATAGAGATACATTGGGCTGCGATAATATCGGCAATAGATTCTTTAACACCTGTCCACAAATACAAATCACAGCAAAAGACAACGCAAAAATCAAACGAGCCTCAACTTCCGTATTTGAATATTAGGAGTGGTACATTTAAGCCCCCCCCTCTTTACACAAATCGCAAGAATAAAACAACGAGGCCGACCAAAAATCACTTTTTAGTCGGCCTCTTTAGTTGGGCTACCAGGATTCGAACCTAGAATGACAGGACCAGAATCTGTAGTGTTACCATTACACCATAGCCCAATTGCGAGTGCAAAAGTAGAACAATTTTTTTCTTTTTCAAAGTTTTTCCGAAAAAAAGTGCTATTTTTGTTAAGTTTTTTACATCTAAGAGAGTAAAGTTGCACAAAAAACTAAAATTAAAATATATGAACATTAAAATTCGTTTGACAATTATGAACTTCCTGCAGTTTGCTGTATGGGGTTCATACCTAACATCAATGGGGACATACCTGTTTGGTATCGGACAGGTTGAAAGAATCGGTATTTTCTATGCCATGCAGGGTATAGTTTCGCTATTTATGCCGGCAATTATCGGTATTATTGCGGACAGATGGGTTGAGGCTCAGAAACTTTTGGGAATATGTCATCTGCTTGCTGCAACATTTATGGCATCGGCGGGATACTATGCTCTCACAGCTACAGAGGTGGCTTTTGGCCCACTATTTACCCTTTATGCGCTTAGTGTTGCCTTCTACATGCCTACGCTTGGTCTTAGCAACTCGGTGGCATATTCTGGCTTGGCAAAATCGGGACTTGACACAGTAAAACACTTCCCGCCTATTCGTGTTTGGGGTACTGTAGGTTTTATTTGTGCAATGTGGTGTTGTGATTTATTGGGATTTCAGGCTTCAGCTATGCAGTTTATGCAGTGTGCAGCTGTAGGTGTTATTTTGGGACTTTATGCCTTTACAATGCCATCTTGCCCAACAAACCAGAGCAACGAGAAGAAGTCTTTGGCAGAAGCATTAGGCCTTAACGCCTTTGCGCTCTTTAAGCAGAAGAAGATGGCTCTATTCTTTATCTTCTCTATCCTTCTTGGCGTATCGTTGCAAATTACCAATGGTTTTGCAAATCCGTTTATCTCCGACTTTGGTCAAGTTGCTGAATATGCTGATACTTTTGGTGTTAAGCATGCCAATATTCTTATTTCGCTCTCGCAGGTATCCGAAACCCTCTGCATACTGCTTATTCCGTTCTGCCTCAAGAGGTTTGGTATTAAGAAGGTTATGCTTATGGCTATGTTTGCATGGGTTTTGCGCTTTGGACTCTTCGGTCTTGGCAACCCTGGTGGCGGTGTGTGGATGTTCCTGCTCTCTATGATTGTATATGGTGTGGCATTTGACTTCTTTAATGTCTCAGGCTCTTTGTTTGTAGATAAGGAGACAGACGACAAAATCCGCTCTTCTGCACAAGGTCTCTTTATTATGATGACAAACGGTATCGGCGCGACAATCGGAACACTTGGCGCGCAGCAGGTCATCAACCACTTTGTTGGCAATAGTACAGGTGTTGCCCGCATGGAGGCATGGTCTGAGACTTGGCTTATCTTTGCTGCCTACGCCCTTGTTGTGGCTCTGCTATTTGCTGTGGTGTTTAAGTATAAACATGTTCCGGAAGAGTAATTCTAATATATCCAAAATTACGGCAATGAGTTGTCCTAAAAGCTGCTCATTGCCGTAATTTTTTATTACTCCGCCTTACCCGCTTTTCGCGGAGCGACATCCATTACCAAATTGGTATAAGGAAGTACCTCACTGTATATCCTTAAGAAGAGTTACCTTTCTGTGATAACTATTGACCTTAGGGGTTACAATTATCGGCTGCATACTTGCCGACTTAACCTGTACACCGGCACGCTGTAGTTCAAATTTACCGGCATGATAGGTTACAGGGAAGGCGTCTGTATAAAATCCCATCTTTTGTGTAGTATGGTTTACAGCATACACCTCTGTTGATAGAATTTTAACTGTCAGACCATTGTCAGTATGCAGTTCAGATGGGGTTGCAACTGCACTATTGCCGTCTGCATTTTGTGCAAATATATAGCTGACACACTGTTCCAACAGAAAACCGGTCTGACCATTTAAGTCATAATAAATCAACCATGTTGGCTCATAACCATCCGCATTTTTATCTCCAACCGATATTCCACTGACAAGATTTAGCGTACCGTCAGCAGCTACTAATCCTCGTGCGACACGGTTGGTTGCAGAGAGTCCGTATATCAACACCTCGTCTTCATAGAGACTATGAGGAATAATTGTAATATCAAACTCCATGGTTTGCTCTGTGAAAGTAATTTCTGGGGCAATTGTCATTGTCTGCATCGCCTTTGTTGTCCATGTACCTATCCATTTATCGCGAGGATGGGCTTTATGATTAGGGTCAACAATTGTCTCTGTTGCATAATCATACATAATATAGTTATTTGCAAACTCACTCCAATAAGCTGCTAACTTATAATCTTTAACAGAGTTCTCCGGTATGTAGATATTGAGATATGAAGATGCTGTGAATATATTGCCATTTTCTATTGTAGGAGGCACAACAGGCTTACAATAGACTGTTGTCAGATTTGAACATAAAGAGAATGCATAAGAGCCTATGCTGGTTACACTGCTCGGTATAATCAGATTTGCCAAATTATCGCATGTCCAGAAAGCTGAGCCCCCAATGGTTGTCAAACCCTCTGGTAGCAGAATATTGGTAATTGAAACACAAGATGCAAATGCATGACTACCAACAGTTTTAACATCTTTTCCAAACACCACCCTCTTTAATTTATCACAATCATAGAAGGCGTAATAGCCAACATTTGTTACGCCATCACCGATAACGACTTCTGAAAAGGCAGCCTTTGTAAATGAAACATCATCGTAGCTGTCATAACTATCATTACCAACTATTTCGCAGTTGATTACTGCTCGTCCTGTACAGTTTACAAAAGCCTCAACACCAACCTTTGTTACCGTTGATGGAATTATAATTTCGCTCATAGACGAGCAGCCTGAGAATGCTGAATCACCAATAGATACCACACCTTCAGGCAACTCAATAGTAGTCAAATTACTGCACAAAGCAAATGCCTGCTCTGGTATAGCAGTAATTGGAGCACTAAATCGCAAAGCACCTGTACCACTCTCCGGATTATAAAGATTTCCGAGATATGGTGCTCCAAACTCTTCTGTCTTATTTACTTCTACTACCTGAGCATTATTAGTTGTATAATTTATACGATATGAAGCATCCTGCTCTACTCTAAATATTGCTCTTTCGCCACCTTTGCTATCCTTGAACAGTATATCTGCACTACGATAATTATTATCAGCCATCGGCTGCACGCTGATAGTTATACGCTGTGCATCAGAACTATACGACAGCCATGAGGAAGAGGCTACATCAGCAACAGCTATCGTATAATCTATATTGGTCGTAAGTATAACATCTACTACTCCTCCACTCTTATCAAATAAGTGGCTATATTTGTCCAAAGTGAAAACAACATCAAGACTCTTTTGCGTAAATTTCAACTCTATCTCTTTGTTATTACTTGCTAAAAGTTTAACAATTGCTTGGCGACTATCCAAAGTCTCATTTTTAGCAATAACAAACACCAAATCCTCCTGATGTGTAGCACGGGTACCTGCCAAGTTCAACCATGTAGCCTCCTGTGGAATATTAACGCTATATTCGAGGTTTGTGGTTAGCTTTACCTTCACTTCGCCTCCTGTATCTTCAATCTCATACTCTCCACTACCTTCGATTGTAAATACAGGCTCATCAGCTCTCTGTCTAAAGACTATCTCTTGCAATATTGTGCCATCTGTGTTTTTCAAGGCGACAATTGCACTGCGTACCTCAAACGAGCTGTTCTGTGCAACAGCAAAAGTAAGAGTCTCCTCTCTCACAGCGCGAGTGCCTGCCAGGGTTAACCATGTCGCCTCCTTAGGAATATCGATAGTATATTCGAGATTTGTTGTTACCTTAACCTTTACCTCTCCACCTGCGGCAATAACTTCATACTCCCCATTGCTATTAGTTGTAAATATCTGTTCATCAGCCTTTTGTCTAAAGACTATAGCCTGTAAAACCTTACCCTCTGAGTTTTTAAGTTTAACAATTGTACTACGCTCCTCAAACAAGGTATTTTGTGCTACAGCAAAAGTAAGAGTCTCCTCTCTTACAGCACGGGTGCCAACCAGAGTCAACCATGTTGCCTCTTTTGGAATATCGACAGTATATTCGAGATTTGTTGTTACCTTAACCTTTACCTC
>JAFWBN010000096.1 GCA_017507075.1 Alistipes sp.
AACGCCGCGATTAAGCCGAGCGCAATCAAGCCCGCTTGAATTGCCGAGGCGTAGCGGTGAAAAGCCCCTAAAAGGGGATTAAGGCTCGGCTAAAAAGACAACGAAGGGCTGTACTTGTGGTACTGCCCTTTGTTGAATTTTTAGTTAGCCGATGGAAATGTGCCACTATCACGGCAAATAATTTGTTGTCAGAGTGGTGCATTTACAACGCTCGTTGAAATCTGAGGCGAAGGGACATACTAAGCGTATTTCCCTTTGACGAAGATGAGACAGCGGCAGGAAATGTGCCACTATCACAACAAATTATCTATTATGTCCCAATTTATACCTAATAGCCTCAAGCATATCTGCCACAGTTAGCTCCAAATCCCACTTTGGTTTCCAGCCCCACTCTTCGCGTGCGCAGCTATCGTCAAGATAGTTAGGCCAGCTGCGAGAGATTTGGTCTTTAACAGGGTCGATATCATAGTCCATAGTAAACTCTGGAATATGCTTACGAATCTCGGCGGCGATAATCTCAGGAGTAAAGCTCATTGATGCCACATTGAAGGAGTTGCGGTGTACAAGTTTTGCAGGGTCTGCCTCCATAAGTTCTACAATAGCACGCAGGGCATCCGGCATATAAATCATATCCATATACACATCGCTTGGCACGGCGCAAGTATATTTGCCGTTACGGATAGCCTCATAGAAAATCTCTACTGCATAGTCGGTTGTTCCACCACCTGGCAGGGTTTTATTGGAGATAATACCAGGGAAGCGGAGTGAGCGGGTATCAATTCCGTACTTTTGGGTATAATAGTTACTCAAAAGTTCGCCTGTAACCTTACAGATACCGTATATTGTTGTAGGTTGCATAATTGTATCCTGCGGAGTACCATCTTTGGGAGATGTTGGGCCAAAGGCACCAATTGAAGATGGTGTAAAGACAGCGCAACTATGCTGGCGTGCCACCTCAAGAGCATTAAGTAGTGCTCCCATATTCAGTCCCCAAGCCATCTGAGGGTTGCGTTCACCCACAGCGGAGAGCAGAGCCACAAGGTTGAAGATTGTGTCAAGATTGTGGCGAGCCACAACAGATGCCATAGTGGTTGGATTTAGGGCATCGAGTACCTCAAACGGACCATCTTCGGCAAGATTTTTACACTCTCGAACATCTGTGGCAACTACATTGTGTGAGCCATAGACAGAACGCAGATAAGGAACAAGTTCTGAGCCTATCTGTCCGCCCGCACCAACAACAAGAATCTTTTTCATATAAGGTATGTTTCTATAAATTTGTTATCTGTTTCAAAATGCAACGCCTCTATAAAAAGAGCCTATTTCTCTCCAAAGGTATATATTTTTTCGGGAAAATACAACACTTTTTTGGTCAACATCCAAAAAAGCCTGTGCAAATATCCGCTCTATCTGGTTTTAAGTTCTGCTTTTCAGACTTTTTGAGTATATTTGTAATATGAAAGCACTACATTTTGGCGCAGGAAAGATAGGTCGTGGATTTATCGGAGCAAAGCTTGCGCAGTCCGGATATAAGGTTACTTTTGCAGATACGGCTACTGAGATAGTTGCTGAGATTAACCGCAGCCATAGTTATACTGTACATATTGTCGATTACAACAGCTACAACGAGGACATCAGTGGTATTTCAGCACTTATATCCGACTCAGAGCAGACTCTGAAGGCAATTTCTGAGGCACAGCTAATTACCACAGCAGTAAGTATGGGCAGGCTCTGTGATGTTGCAAAAATTATGGCTTCAGGGCTTACTTTAAGGCGCAAAATCAACAACAACACACCTCTGAATATTATATGTTGCGAAAACGGTGTTCGTGCCACCTCGCAATTCAAGAGGATACTACTCCAACATACAGACGACGCAACGACTACATGGATTGAGGAGCATGTTGGTTTTGTAGATTGTGCTGTGGATAGAATTGTGCCTATTGTATCGTTTGGAAACCCATTAGATGTTGCCGTCGAGGAGTTTTGCGAGTGGAAAGTTGAAAATGCTGCGCTTAAAGGAGAGTTGCTACCTATACCGAGCATGCAAAGAGTCGAGAATTTGGATGCATATATAAACCGCAAACTCTTTACGCTTAATACAGCACACTGTGCCACTGCATATTTAGGGGCACTAAGGGATTGTAAATATATTCACGAAGCTACAAACAACAGCTGGGTGCAAGAGCGAGTTTGCAAAGCAATGAGTCAGAGCAGTGATGCCCTTATTGCAGAGTTTTCACTCTCTAAAGCTGAACAACAAAGATACTCTCAGCAGATTTTACGCCGCTTTGCAAACCCATATATCAACGACAGAGTCAGCCGTGTAGCACGAGACCCGATAAGAAAACTATCCCCTGCGCTCTACTTTACCGTTCCTATAAATATGGCACTAAAACACTCTCTGGCAATTGATGCCCTTGCTGTTGCTGTAGCTGCCGCACTGAAATATCGCGCAGATGATGATCTGCAGAGCCTGCAAATCGGAAAGATGATTAAAAATTTGGGCATTAAACCAACCATATCCCAGATTACCGCAATCACCGACCCTGCTACGGTTGCAATGATTGCAGATGCCTTTGATGGACTGATGTAGCAAAGATACTTTTTTTGAGGAAAAATTTGCAGAATCAGATTTTATCTCTATCTTTGCAACCGCTTAATAAGCAAAAATGCTGTTGTAGCTCAGTGGTAGAGCACTTCCTTGGTAAGGAAGAGGTCACGAGTTCAAGCCTCGTCAACAGCTCAAAGCAATAAACGCCACCTTTTGGGTGGCGTTGTTGTTTTGGGGGATGTAGGGCGCAGAACTCGTGGCCTCTAAGCCCTCCTTCTCAAAGGAGGGTTTGGGTGGATTGTAAATATAAATCCCCGTGGGGTGCGCAAGCATCCACGGGGTCAAGCCTCGTCAACAGCTCAAAGCAATAAACGCCACCTTTTGGGTGGCGTTGTTGTTTTGGGGATGTAGGGCGCAGAACTCGTGGCCTCTAAGGAGGCTGAATAAAAAGTGTATTTTGTCGTTGTGCTCGCCCTCAAAATGCTCATTTACGCCAAGTAAACTCCGCTTTTTCGGGCTTCACGAGCCTAAAACTACATCTTTTTATTCAACCTCCTAACAAAATGGGGATGTAGAGCGCTTTGTTTTCAATTTTTTCAGACGCTACTCTTTGTATAGGAGGTATTTACGGCGCAGTGTCTTAAAGTTTTCGACATCTGTTTGCCAGCAGGCGCGAATCTCTGTTGCGCTCTTACCCTCTATAATCATTGTGCGGATATAATCTACACCCACAAGTTTTTCAAAGAAAGGGGTAAAAAACTTCTCTCCAAGGTTGGTGCGGCGATAGGCATCAATAATATATTCGAGATTAAAACCTTCGGCGAGAATTTTTTCATCATCTACACCTCTTAAATCCACGCCATAGCATAGTTTATCTTTTAGTGGCGGATTTTTCGCGCCTGCAACCGAGCGAGGAGTAAAAGTATAGCTGCAGCCCCTCATTTCAGGGTGTCCATACATCTCAAATGGTGCATCTGTCCCTCGACCAAGAGAGCATACAGTACCTTCAAAGAGGCATGTTGACGGATAGAGGTATATAGAGTGCTGGCTCTTCAAATTCGGGGATGGGGATATAGGCAGAGTGTAACGGCTCTGGTGTGTATATCCGCTGCATGTAACAACCTGTACATCAGCCTTTTTTGCCCAGCCCTCAGATGTTGCCATTATTGCTATCTCACCCATTGTAAGTCCATGCACAACAGGGATAGGCAGTGCGCCAACTCCCGACTTATAGCGCATATCAAGTATAGGTCCATCGACATACATACCATTTGGATTTGGACGGTCAAGGATAATAACAGGACGAGAGAAATCTGCACAACGGTTTATAACATCTATCATAGTTATATAATAGGTATAGAAACGCAGACCTACATCCTGCATATCCACAACCATAACATCGAAGGCTGACATCTGAGAGTCCGAAAGCCTGCGACCTTGAGAGGAGTATAACGACCAGATAGGCACTCCCATACGGCTATCAACAGAAGAAGATACCTTCTCTCCTGCATCAGCAGTTCCACGAAAACCATGCTCCGGAGATACAATACCCACCAAATTCACGCCTTTTGAAACAAGCATATCAACAAGATGCACCGTACCAACTGTTGCCGTATGGTTAGCAAGCACCGCAACCCTCTTGCCCTTAAGTTGTGGCATATACTCATCCGTGCGCTCTGCACCAACAATAATGCGAGCTGATAAAGATCCACAAAACGACAAAAAAACAAGCAATAACGCCAACTTTTTCATAAGCTCACTATTTATCCTCCAAATTCCATTAAATAGGCCTTGATAAATGCATCAATATCGCCATCCATCACAGCATCGACATTTGATGTCTGATGGCCTGTGCGGTGGTCTTTGACTCTGCGGTCATCAAAGACATAGGAGCGGATTTGAGAGCCCCACTCGATGCGTTTTTTCTCCGCCTCTATAGCCTGACTCTTTGCCATACGCTTGCCAAGTTCGTATTGATAGAGTTTAGAGCGCAAGATACGCATAGCGTTCTCTTTATTCATAAGTTGAGAACGAGTCTCTTGATTTTCAATAACATAAGAGATTTCTTCGCCTGTATCTTCATCCTTAAAGTGGTATCTGAGTCGGGCTGCGGTCTCAACCTTATTGACATTTTGTCCACCCGCACCACTTGAGCGGAAGGTCTCCCAGACAACATTTGCAGGATTTACAACAACCTCTATACTATCATCCACAGCAGGCGTTACGGCCACTGAAGCAAAGGTAGTTTGGCGTTTATTATTAGCATTAAACGGAGAGAGTCGCACCATGCGATGTACTCCATTTTCGCTCTTCAGATAGCCATAGGCGAACTCGCCCTCAACCTCCAGAGTACAAGATTTTACGCCCACCTCATCACCGGCTTGATAGTCGAGCATCTTTATCTTATAGTTGTTTTTTTCGCACCAGCGGGTGTACATACGCAGCAACATAGATGCCCAATCAAGGGCCTCAGTTCCTCCAGCACCGGCATTTATATCTATTATTGCGCCCATTTTATCCTCCTCGCCACGAAGCATATTGCGCAATTCCAAAGCCTCAACAGCATCAAGAGACTCGGCATACAGAGCATCAAAATCGCTCTCTGTAGCTATCCCCTCTGCTATAAAATCGGGCATCAGGCTAAGTTCCTCCACCTTTGCTGCCACAGCGTCAAAATCCGTAAGCCAGCTCTTGATACTTGCCACCTTTTGCAACTGTTTTTGTGCAGCCTCAGGATTGTCCCAAAAGTTTGGCTCAAGGGTTTTCTCCTCCTCATTTTGGAGGTCTATTCTTCGACTTTCGATGTCAAAGGCACCTCCTCAGCGTATCCAGACGCCTTATAATATCTCTAAGTGTTTCGTTTTGAACCATACTATCCGATAAATTTTTCAAAGAATTTCCAAAGCACAACACCGCCACAGACAGATACATTGATAGAGTGTTTTGTACCCACTTGCGGAATCTCTATCGCCATATCACACACATCGACAACACTCTGCTCCACGCCCAAAACCTCGTTACCGAAAACAAGGGCATATTTTTTTGCACTCTCGACCTTGAACGTATCAAGCATAACAGCCCCCTCAACCTGCTCTATGGCTACCAAAGTATATCCCTGCTCTTTAAGAGCCGATACGGCATCCAAAGTATTGGCATAATGTTCCCAAGAGACGGTAAACTCTGCGCCAAGAGAGCTTTTATGAATTTCGCGTGATGGTGGCGTGGCAGTAATACCACACAAAACAATCTTTTCAACAGCAAATGCGTCGCCTGTACGGAAAAACGCACCCACATTTTGAGCCGAGCGGACAGAGTCCAACACAACAACTACGGGCATCTTTTCCATGCC
>JAFWBN010000008.1 GCA_017507075.1 Alistipes sp.
CATAAGAACCCTTAGCCTTCTCCAATGCCTCAGCGGGCTCAATACCCTTCTTGATGAACTCCATCATCTTGCCAAGGTGAACGAACTCGTAACCGATAATCTCGTCGTTAGAGTCCAAAGCGATGCGTGTGCAGTAACCCTCTGCCATCTCAAGGTAACGCGCGCCCTTTGCAAGAGTACCGAACATTGTACCTACCTGAGAACGAAGACCCTTACCCAAATCCTCAAGAGATGCGCCGATAACAAGACCACCCTCTGAGAAAGCTGACTGAGTACGACCATAAACAATCTGCTTGAAAAGCTCACGCATTGCTGTATTGATAGCATCGCAAACAAGGTCTGTATTAAGAGCCTCAAGAATTGTCTTACCAGGAAGAATCTCAGAAGCCATAGCTGCTGAGTGAGTCATACCAGAGCAACCGATAGTCTCAACGAGTGCCTCCTGAATAATACCATCTTTCACATTGAGGGTCAGCTTACAAGCACCCTGCTGAGGCGCACACCAACCAATACCGTGAGTAAGACCGGAAATGTCTTTAATCTCCTTGGCGCGAACCCACTTGCCCTCCTCAGGAATAGGAGCAGACTCGTGATTTGCACCCTTCTTTACGCAGCACATCTGCTGCACTTCGTGTGAATAAATCATAGAGTTTGATATTTATTAAAAGTGTTTCAAAATATGTTTCTACACAATCTTTGACAAAGATAACTAAAAATTAGGGATTTTGCGCACAAAGGAGCAAAATTTATTCATATTTTACTCTACAACACAAAAAAAAGAGTTCGGAGACCAAACTCTTTTTCGAAGATATAACAATAGACTAACCAATAGGAACCCACTCCCCATCAAACGCTCCTGTATTATCATCTCCACCTGTAAGGCTATCTCCAAAACCAGCCTCTGCTTTAACTGCATAAATCTCAACATCAGGATTTACATACAAATCTCTCTTCATAATTTTTAATTTTTTAATGTATAGACAAAAAACACATGCGGAGACTGCATATTGCAATCTCCTCAACAATTCTTCCTTGTAAGTGAAAATATACTTTAGATAATCGCGCTAAATACCCTCCTTAGCATCTTAGCTATTGGACAGGCTGTAATATATTGACTATTTGGGTTTAGCATAATGGGTAAAAATAATGAATTTTATACAAAATTGCAAATATATCGTTTTTACTACTTTACTTTTTACAACTTTTTTGGTAAATTTGCACTATAAACTCTAAACTTATAACACGATGAAAAAAACTGCTATTCTACTTCTTGCTCTATGCACAATATCTACCGCAGAGGCTCAGTGGCTCGATGCACTGAAAAAGGTGGCAACAGAGGTTATCGACAGTGCAACAGATGGAAAACTTACACAGATTGCCATCGTTGGTGAGTGGTCTTACAAAGCCCCCGCAGTCAAACTTTCAAGCGATAATGTCGTCTCAAATATAGGCGGTAGCGCAATAAGCGCAACAATAAACTCAAAAATGGAGGATATTTTTGAAAAAGTAGGTATCAAAGAGGGCTTCTGCTCTATAACCTTTGCCGATGACGACAAATTTACAATGCCAATAGTAGGTAAACAAATCAGCGGCTCATATACATATAACAACAGCGACCACTCAATTGTCCTATCTATCGGGAACAGCGGAAAAATTAACATCAAAGGCTACGCATATATCAGCGGCTCTAACCTGCAGCTACTATTCCCCGCAAATAAATTCGCCGACCTGCTGATAGCCATAGGCTCAACCGTAAACTCCCTTAATACTATTACCGAACTGCTAAAACAGTACGACGATATCTATTTAGGCTTCGAATTTGCTAAATAAAATAATAGTTATACAGCCTAAGTACCGTCCCTTTTCTGAAGAAAAGGGACCCAAAAGACTTTCGGAGAAACTGCGTTTCTCTTGTGCTGATACGGATTTAGGATAGCCTAAAGGCTATTACGATAAAAGATAGTCTCTCTTTCGGTTTCAAGCAAGCTTGTCCTTAGAAGACTATCTTTTCTCGTACCATCTTCGATGGTTTTCCTAAATCCGAGTACAGACGAAGTTGTTGCGCTCCCTAACCTCCTTAATCTCCTTAGAATCCCTAACCTCCTTACTAAATTTGCGCTTAACCTTCGCCAAATCAAAGCACC
>JAFWBN010000097.1 GCA_017507075.1 Alistipes sp.
GCTTAGAAGGGCGTAGATGCAACGCTCGGCAAAAATGCCGACGATGGGCTGTACTAAGCGTACTGCTCATTGTCGGCACTTTTTGTTAGCGGAAGCAGGTATGCACTTATAAGCGCAAATGTGCCGTAGATGCCGTGCTATGACGACAAAGAACGGCAAATTATCGTTTCTTCCCCCCTACAACAAACCCCACACCTACAACAAGATGATTATTTGCCTTTTCATAGAGTTTGTAAGAGATGCTTACTCGTAGGCGGTCAAATATTTCGACACCTACCTGAGGGGCGAAGATTGGATGCACGCTGCCTTTGCTGCCTGTTTTAGACAGGTCGCACCATGCAACGCCGGCACCGATGCCGACAAATGGTGAGACATTGTGTGTTTGCAAAAAGTTATAGTGTGTAGTAGCCATAAGAGACCTGCTACCGAATTGGAAGTATTTGGCAGCTGTGGCGTTCTGTTCGCCTCGATTGATGGCGCATATTGAGAAGTTGAGTCCCAAATCAAAAGGTAGGGCGGCGAAATTATATCTTACCTCAACATCTACATCCACACCCTGACGGGAGTCTCCGAAAGCTGCTATAGAGTTTGCTGCAGTAGCAAGACCTATGCCTATTTGTCCCTCAACGGCTCCGACTGTGCGTTTTTTGAGGTAATGTTGTGCTGAGGCGTCAACTCTTGCAAAGATAGATAGGAGAAGGATGAGTAACAGAGTAAATTTCTTCATAATATAAATATATATGATTTATAATACTCACAAAGGTAGTGAAAATATGCTATACTATGCAAATAATTCTATCAAAAAGTTGTTTGGCATATTTTTCGCTCTTTACAATCTGCTATGATACGGATACTTGTTTTTTCACCATCTTTTAGGATGCGCGCCATGATTATAGGCATGATTACATGTGAGGGTGTAGAGGTTGAGAGCGTTACATCTCGTCAAGCTCTATTCAAAAGGTGTGCAGAGCAGATTTTTGACCGCGTGATAATAGAGGATTACCGTCTATTTATGGATGGTAGTGATGCTGTGCGGCGCATTAGAAACAATTTTACAAATCGTCCCCGCATTGTTGTTCTCGCCTATTCGGTTGATGAGCAGTGTGTAGTATCTCTGCTTGAGCAGGGTGTTGACGAGTATCTACTCCTGCCCGTATCTCCTGCCAGGCTGAGGCGAAAAGTGTGTGAAGGATGGTTATAAGTGCTATTTTATCGCTTATTTTCGGTGGCGCGCTGCTGTTTCTACTCCGATACTACTCACTACGCTCAGCCAATGCCGAAAGTGTTGCCATAGAGAGGATTGCCGCCTTTGCTGCCAAAGGTAGTGGCGATGTTGCGGCTATTGGCAGAGGGGTGGCAATATTACCTCTTATAAGGTGTGTTGTCTTTGTCGCAGACCGCACAACAGAGGAGTCGGCAGAGTTGATACGGATTATTGTAAAATACTACCACCTTGAGAGTTACTTAATAAAGCGAGCCCGCAAAAGCGGTTCAAATGCCGACAAAGCATACTTCCTTGCGCTGCTTGCCCGTTTACCCTTAACGGCAAATTCGACAGCCGACTTTGAGGTTTTTCTGACCGACAAGAGAGCAGATGTAAGATTTTATGCTCTGCTATGTATATTTTCAGCAGACTCTACTCGTGCCGTGGCCACACTATCGAGGAGAAAGGAGCGATTATCTCGAACAGATGTGGCAGAGATTATGACTGTAATAAGCAGGGGTCTATGCCCTATTCCATACACTCCGTTGTTAATATCCGGAAATTACAATCTTTCGCTACTCGGAATTACCCTTGTTCGTCGTTTCGGAATACGCGAGTGCGAATCGGAGTTAATGAGGTTTGTATCGTACGGAGATAAAGATTTAAGGGAGGATGCTATAGAGACTCTGTTATCGCTTGGGGCTGCAGAGTGTGAATTTGAGACTGAAAAAATCCATGTAGTATGATTGTGATAGCAATATTATTTCTGCTCGCAATAGCCCTGACAGTAACTGTGGTTATAGAGAAAAGCCGCAGAGACTTTCATTATACAAGAATAGCATCCCTCTCAACGGCCTCAGAGAGCGACACTATAGGCGGTGTAGGAGTCTCAATACTCTGCACATCTCCAAAACATTGTGCCATTATAACATCACTCCTTGACTCTACATACCCTACTTGCGAGGTTATTGTAGCAATAAGTAGCAAAAAACAGCATAATTTGGTGGCTCAAATAGAGCTCAGATACTCCCTTGTATCGCACAACAAAGGAGATATTGAGATATACAAATCCGAAAATAGCTCTTTAAGCAGGCTTACGGTAATTGTGTTTCACATGCTTGCAAGTCGGGATAAGATGCTCAATATGGCGGCTAAATATGCGACATTTGACTATCTGCTCTGTGTGCCTTCAGAGAGCTATCTGCTACCCTTTGCTGTTGGAAGAGTGGCTGTAGCGATTGCTGCGACAAATGTCGGGTGTGTAGATAGAATTACAACAAGTGAGCGAGGTGTTTTTGCTGTCTCCAAAAAAGAGTGGATAAAAAATGGCGGAGCTACCGTTACACGACATCCCAAGAGTCGCAAAACAGTGCATATAGCTGAGTATCTTACAATTGATGACACAATTCAAAATGCCCATTATGTGTTGATTGAGAGGTCTCGATATAATTTCCTTGATTTTTTAGCGTTAAAAATTATGAAATATAGAAATAAAGTATTATCTTTGATAAAACCTTAACCGAAAACTATGTTATCTGACGATATTAGAGCATATCTGCTTCCTCGTGCCTTTAACGCAGCTGTGCGTGCCGGATGGGAGATTATGGAGGTGTATAAAAATAGTGATGACTATGATATAGCCGTCAAAAATGACAAGACGCCGATAACCATAGCAGACCGTCTTGCTCATGAAAAGATAAAAGAGACCCTTGGGCAGACCAGAATACCGATTCTCTCCGAGGAGGGTCGTCAGATGCTCTATGACGAGCGTCGAAATTGGGAGTTATTTTGGCTCGTGGACCCATTAGACGGCACTGTGGAGTTTATCAAGGGGAATAACGAATTTACGGTAAACATCGCCCTTATGGCAGACAGAGTGTGTATCTGCTCGGTTGTCTATGTTCCATATCTGCAAAAGGCCTATGTGGCAAGTCAAGGTCTTGGAGCCTATCTGCTTACAGACATTGTGCCAGACTCTGCGGCAAACTACTCCTATGATGAGATTTGCGCCACTCGCCGCAAGTTGCCACTCAGTGAGTCAAAACATGACAACTACAGAATAGCCGTATCTCGCTCTCACCAGACCGCAGAGACTGCTGAGTATATAAACGCAATAAAGGAGATACGGGACGATGTAGAGATTATAGAACAGGGCAGCTCTTACAAATTCTGTCTTATTGCTGAGGGTTTTGTAGATTACTACCCACGCACCACTCATACCTACGAGTGGGATACGGCAGCAGCAGAGCTTATTCTCTCTGAGGCGGGAGGCGTTACCCGTTCACTCCCTAACCATCAACCACTTGCCTACAATAAAGAAGACTTGAAAAATCCGTGGTTTGA
>JAFWBN010000098.1 GCA_017507075.1 Alistipes sp.
CAAGGACGAGACACTATTTACAGAAGTAGAAGAGTAGTACAAGCTTACAGATTATAGGTTGCCTAATTACTAATACTCAAATTTATTGTTTATGAAACACATAGTTAGGTTAATGGCTATTTTGATTTGTTGTACTCTATTTTGTACGGGGTGTCAGGGCATAGAAAAGCCAAGAGGAGAATTAGATAAGACAGAGTATATTATTGATATAGCATCAGTTGCGGGATTGTGGAATATTTCAAACTTTGAGCGTTTTGAGAACGAAAAACTGACTTTATCCACATTTAGGGATATAGAGGGTTTGTTACCGACAAAATATGAACAATTTTTGGATCTGATATTCTACGAAGATGGTACATGCAGGCAACTATATGAAGTACCTGTGCTTGCTCTTGGGGATGAATATGCAAGGTTGTATTGTACAATAAATTGGTCTTTTGATGCGGAATCTTCAACGATAACCCTTGTAAACAATAATATAAAGGCGGAATATGATACATTTGCAAAGACAACACTCAAAATACTCCATTATAACGATGGCGAATTTATATTGGAAGGATTGCAACCAACCCCGTATAGTTGTGCTAACACATATTATAGATTGTATGGCACAATAGGTAATGCAAAAAAATTATCTGAGTATGAGTCGGAATATAAAGACGAAAAACTTTATCCAAAGTTTGAAGACCCGTACTCAAAGTAGAGATACTAACACTTAAATTTATTGATTATGAAACGATTAGTAATGTTAATGAGTTTATTGCTGTCTCTCGGTGGCATGGTTGCTGCCGAGGGTACAGCACCGCAGTATCGTTATGGTAGTCGAGGATATTTTGGTACAGCAAGAGCCAATGTTCAGACGATGAGTGCTTTTTGGTTTAACGACCCAGCGGTAGGGGTTGATATTATCAACGGATATTCATTTAATCCGTGGTTTATGCTTGGTGGCGGAGTAGGTTTTATTTATACTTGTGTTCCTGGAGAGGGTGCGGTTAGAATACCTATCTACCTACATTTGCGCGCTAATGTGTTAGACCGCAAGGTAACTCCGTTTTTTGCCCTTAATTTAGGTGGCGGTTTCTGCAAAGGTTATCAACATGGCTTTACTAATGGAGCGGCAGAGGAGCCAAACGGTCATTATTGGTTTTCGTGCATTGAGCCGCAAATGGGTGTTGCTGTATATCTGAAAAATGGGCGCATGATAGACTTTGGTGCATCAATATACCTCGATGCAGGCAGAGGTCTTAACGGCGGACTGAAATTCGGCATCGGCTTTACTTGGTAGTATCAGAGTATTGTTAAATTACCAACGCTTATATTTAGTTATTAACATCATTTTCAGGTAAATACAATAAACATAGAACAGATTTCGTTATATTTGTGCAAATAAAATCAGTTATACAATGAAAAGGTTAATGGTTATTTTGGCGGTAGTGGCAATTTTTGTCGGCTGCGCCAAGGAAGAGAAGGCAACAGACAACACTTTAGAGGTAAATTCTACGGTACTAAGTTATTTTTCGCTTAATCGCAGCAATGACTCGATGATGGGCGATGTTGCGGTGGCAATAGAGGGCGACAAGGAGCTTATAATCGGTTTTACGCTCTTTGGTGCGCCAATAGCAAGCGTTACAGAGCAGAGCGACACCTACAGAGAGTTGCAGCAGAAATTTGGCGACATAAACCCAAATAAATCACTGCTCAGACAGTACAAAAACTGCAACCACAGCTTTGGCTGGCACACCGAGTCGGGCAACTGTAACTACATCTGTTTCAGCGACAAAATCAATTCTGTAACAGTCGTTAGCGACAAGGCATGGAGCGCAGACTTTCCGGCAGGCAGCGACCTTAGCAGCCTCTTTGAGGCGGAGTTTTCATCGCTCTATGAGTATGTCGCCCGCGGATTTACCGGCGAGCCTGTAACAGAGTACAAGCAGAGCCTTGATAGCGTAAAACCAGAGTGGTATAATCTGCTTGTAATCCCAAATGGCAAAATGGGCACCGAGTTTACACTTCGCACTACCAACCTCCCCGAAAATCTCCAGGAGCATGCACTATCAATCGTCTTTACACTTGATACAGGCGAGGAGATTGAGTACCTGTGTAATTTGGCGTGATAGCGGCACATTTGCGCTTATAAGTGCATACCTGCTGCCGCTAACAAAAAGTGCCGACAATGAGCAGTACGCTTAGTACAGCCCATCGTCGGCATTTTTGCCGAGCGTGGCATCTACGCCCTTCTAAGCACAAATGGGGCGGTGCTTGATGTACCACTCTGACGACAAATTGGGTAGGTACTTTAATTTGTCGGAGATTGAACTTTAATTGAGCGACGGAGATAGAAATGGCATTTAATAGCAACGGGCTTTCAGCCCTAAATGACATACAATAGCGCGCTCTGCGCGCAGTATTAAGGGCTTTAGCCTGCTTGGATTTTATAAATTTAGTCATATTTGGGGTGTTGATTTAGATAGTTTTTGATAGTTTTGGGCGTGAAAAGGCAAAAAAGTTTGAAAACTTAAAAAAAAGTAGTAACTTTACCCGATTTTATATAGAAACGGATAAATTTTTTACCCTAAACATAACAAAACTTAAAAAACTATGGCAACAACCAATCGTGAGAAGTTATTCGCCGAGTTCCCAGAGGTTTCTACCGAGACTTGGGAGGCGGCGATAGCTGTTGACCTTAAAGGTGCCGACTACGAGCGCAAGTTGGTATGGAGAACTACTGAGGGTTTCAACCTTCGTCCATACTATCGTGCTGAGAACCTTGAGGGTCTGAAGACTTTGGGTACTCAGGCAGGTGAGTTCCCTTATTTGAGAGGTGTAAGTGGCGATAACAGCTGGCTTACACATCAGACTATTTCAGTATCTTGTCCTAAGGCTGCAAATGAGGCTGCGCTCAAGATGCTCAATGCAGGTGTTGACTCTTTGGGCTTCTGCTTCTGCAAAGCTGAGGCTGAGTTTACTGCAGAAGACCTTGATACACTGCTTGCAGGTATCGTTTTGCCAGCTGTTGAGCTTACTTTCTGTGGTAAGGGCGTGGCTAAGATTGCATCACTTCTTCTTGCTAAGGCAGAGAAAGAGGGTGTAGCAAAGGAGGATTTGCGAGTAAACTTCTGCATCGACCCAATCATCAAGCATCTCTCTGAGAAGGGTAATTGGTGTGAGGAGTGCGAGGGTGGCTAGTGCATTAGCAAGATTGCCGAGCTTGCAAAGGCTACAGCTGACTACAAGGGTGTAAGAGTTGTAAATGTATCTGCAAATGTATTCTCTGACGCTGGTTCAACAATCGTTGAGGAGCTTGCTTTCGGTTTGTCTGTGGCTCATGAGTACCTTGTTCGTCTTATGGATGCAGGTCTTACAATTGACCAGGCTGCAAAGAAGGTTCGCTTTACTTTTGCTATTACCTCAAACTACTTTATGGAGATGGCGAAGTTCCGTGCAGCTCGTCTGCTGTGGGCTAACATCGTAAAGCAGTATGAGCCAGCTTGCGACTGCTCTTGCAAGATGTTTGTACACGCTCGTACTTCTGCTTGGAATCAGACTGTTTACGACCCTTATGTAAACATGCTCCGTGGTACTACTGAGGCTATGAGTGCTGCAATTGCCGGTGTTCACTCTTTGGAGGTTCTGCCATTTGACTATGCATACAGCGCAACAACCGAGTTCTCTCAGAGAATTGCTCGTAATGAGAGCTTGTTGCTCAAGCATGAGTCTCACTTTGACCAGGTAATTGACCCTGCAGGTGGCTCTTACTATATTGAGAATCTTACAAATGCTATTGCAGAGCAGGCTTGGAAGCTCTTCCTTGAGATTGAGGAGAAGGGTGGCTATGTAGAGGCATTTAAGAGCGGCTATATTGTAGAGCGCGTTAAGGCTTCTGCAGCTGCTAAAGATAAGGCTATTGCTACACGCCGTCAGATTTTGCTCGGTGCAAACCAGTATCCTAACTTCAACGAGGTTGCAGATGCTGCTGTAGAGGCTGCAACTGTAACTCGTCCATCTATTGAGGGCAATGTTCTTGTACCTTATCGTGGTGCTATGGCATTTGAGGCTATGCGTCTTACTGTTGACCGCAGCGGCAAGGAGCCTAAGGCATTTATGCTCACATGTGGAAATCTTGCAATGGCTCGTGCTCGCGCACAGTTCTCTTGCAACTTCTTCGCTTGTGCAGGTATCCGCGTTCAGGAC
>JAFWBN010000099.1 GCA_017507075.1 Alistipes sp.
CACCGCAAGCATCTCAAAGACAAAGACCGTATGTATCTTTATCAATCAGTTGCGCGATAAAATCGGTGTTATGTACGGTAATCCTGAGACTACTACAGGTGGTAATGCGCTTAAATTCTACGCCAGCGTGCGTATAGATATCCGTCGCACAGCCGTTATCAAGGATGGCGAGGAGCAGCTCGGAACCCGCACAAGAGTAAAGGTTGTCAAGAACAAGGTGGCACCTCCGTTCAAAAAGGCTGAGTTTGACATCATGTTTGGCGAGGGAATCTCAAAACTTGGCGAGATTATTGACCTTGCAGTAGATTACGGCATTATCAAGAAGTCCGGTTCTTGGTTCTCTTACGGAGAGACAAAGATTGGACAGGGCAGAGACTCTGTAAAGGACTTCCTTGTTGCCAACACAGAAGTTTGCGCCGAAGTGGAGGCCAAAGTTCGCGAGGCAATGATGCAAAAATAGAGTTAAAGTGTAACTTTAAGAGATATGAGTTACAGCAAAGAGGATGAGATACTTATTGATGAGGCATGGCAAGATTTGACGCTCTGTTGCAACACTATATGCAAAGGAGAAGATGATTGGGAACTCATCAGGCGTGCATTCTTCCTTGCAAAAGAGGCACACCAAGGGGTAAGGCGTCGTTCAGGCGAGCCTTACCTTTTGCACCCTATTGCTGTAGCCAAAATTGTTATCGAGGAGATAGGTCTCGGTGTTAAATCTGTCGTTGCTGCGCTATTGCACGATGTGGTAGAGGACACCGACTACACTGTTGAAGATATAGAGCGTATTTTCGGGCAGAAAATAGCCTCAATGGTCGATGGACTAACAAAGATGTCTGGCGTTTTTAACGCCGACACATCAGCTCAGGCAGAGTATTTTCGTAAAGTATTACTCACGCTCTCTGACGATGTGAGAGTCATCCTTATAAAGATTGCAGACCGACTGCACAACATGCGTACACTCGGCTACATGCCTAAGGATAAGCAGATTAAAATCACAGGAGAGACAATACACCTCTTTGCACCACTTGCATACAGACTCGGACTCTATCCTATAAAGAGTGAGCTTGAGGACTTATGTATGAAATACCGTTTCCCGAAGGAGTACAAGGAGATTGAGCAAAAAATCGAGGAGACAAAACAGCAGCGTCAAGAGTATATAGACAAGTTCTGCGCTCCGATTATCGAAATTCTGGACAAAAATGGTATCGAGTACGAGATTTCTGGTAGGGTAAAGAGCGTCTATTCTATCTGGTCCAAGATGCAGCGCAAACAGATTCCTTTCGAGGAAATCTATGACCTTTTTGCCATAAGGGTAGTATTCAAAGCCCTGCCGTTCCCATCCGAAAAGACACAATGTTGGCAGATATACTCCTCTATCACAGATATTTACACCCCAAAGCCTGACAGACTGCGCGATTGGATAAGCATGCCTAAGGCAAATGGATATGAGGCATTGCACTCAACAGTCATGGGTGCTGACGGTATATGGGTAGAGGTACAGATACGCACGCAACGCATGGAGGAGATTGCAGACCACGGATTTGCCGCTCATTGGAAATACAAGCATGCTACTCTCTCCCAAAACGAAGACGCTTTTGACCTGTGGCTAAGTAAAATTAGAGACGCTCTAAGTGGCCCTACAGAGGATGCTGTTGAGTTCTTGGACAACTTTAAGTTATCGCTATATACTTCTGAAATTACGGTATTTACACCAAAAGGAGAACAACGCAAACTTCCTTTTGGAGCAACCGCTTTGGATTTTGCATACGACATCCATACCAATATAGGCAACAAGGCTATTGGAGCCAAGATAAATCACAAAATAGAGCCTGTTACAAAGCAGATAAAATCAGGCGACCAGATAGAGATTATCACCGCAGACAACGCTGCGCCTAAGGCCGAGTGGATAGATATTGTTACCACAACGAAGGCAAAACAGGCCATTACAAGCTTTTTGAAGCGCGAGAGGGAGGATAATATCAAGCACGGATTGACTATTTTTGAAGAAAATCTTGCAAAATTCGATATAACACTGAGTGGCAGCGTTTTACGAAAGGTTATGCAGGCATAC
>JAFWBN010000100.1 GCA_017507075.1 Alistipes sp.
GCTCTATAGTCTTTGCTTTGGCAGGAGACTCGACAATTACCAAATTTTGCATCCTAATATCTTCTTTTTTATTTACGCAACAAAACCTAAGTATAGGACTTAGGTTTTATTATTTTTATCTATTTTGTTGTCAATCAGTTACTTAACCATTGTGTATGTCAGCTCTATATGTATCGGAGACTGTGTCCCGTCTGCTGTACCCTGCAATATTGAGCGTTGGAAGGTGTATGGAGATACAGCCTCAGGACCGATGAATATGGTACGAGGGGTTACAGTCTCGTCATAATCCTTCAAATCACTCAGAGAGTTTACATAGTTATATAGATGCTGCATAAAGCCTGTAATATCCATCTCATAGCAAGCTTTGCTCCGGTTTAGATAGCCACCGTAGGCAAGCTCCGTAGAGTATGTCTGCTCATACTCAGGGTCGTAGTCCGAGATGCAGTTTAGACGGCTATAGCCTGTATATGAACCTAAGCGAAAGATAGAACTATTGAGCAGCGGAGTGAGCAGTGCTGCATTGTTCTGAGTTGTCTCCCAGCTGTAATCTGCATCCTTGATATAGACATAGAGACGGCACTGGTTGATACCTACCGCGCGATAAGTACCCTGCTCCTCATGGTTGGTAAGAGCCTTTAGCTCTGCGAGGAATTGGTCTGTAAAGTATAACTCTGTAGCAAGACCGGCAACACCCTCTACATAGCACTCAGAGACCTCATCACGCGCACTATTTGGAAGTTTCTTGCCATCCTTATCGTACGCCGCAAAGTTGTACTGACCAACCAAAGAGCCTGTATAATCGTGCTTAATGCTATTTACAGAGAGGTTTGCTGCACCCTCTACGCCAGGAACAAAGTTTCCATATCCGTCATCATATCCGTTGATGCTGGAGTCGTAGAAATAGTAGTTTGCACCGATAGTATCCTTTATCAGCGTTGGGTCGAGTGGATTACGGCTTCTTCCTGTGAGCTGCAATCCTGATGCAGAGAGGTCAATACTATAGAGCGCACCTCTCTTTGAAGCGTCAACACTCTCAAGAACAGGCTTGATATAGATTCCGTGGAAGGTCTCTAACCACTTCTTCTCGCTGCTGTACAAACTATCCTTGTCCTTCGCATAACCATCCCAATCAGGATTTGTGTCATAGTCATCAGGTATAAGCATCATACGACGCACAAAGTCCCATGTCTGACCATTACGAGACATATCGACAGGTGTCAAATCAACAGATGTTGTTGAAGGACCACTCTTTTTGCCATCAGGAAAGGTGAAAGTGAATATAGGCTTACTTGGGTCATAGACGCTGCTCAAATCGCAGTTTGAGTATGCCGAAGAGTCCTTTTTGTCAAGCACATTGCCAAGAAGAGGTTTTGTAAGTTCGAAAACCTCATACTTTACAGGCGACAGAGTATCCAAACCATAGTCGTTTACGGTAAGGACAAGGGTCATGGTGTCAAAGATTGGCTTGTAACCAAAACCTGTCTCCTTATCCACGCTATTCATAAAGATTATCGATGAGGCCAAAGCCGCACTACGCATACCAAAGGTATCACTATGCTCAACACCCAAATATCCGTTTGATACATTGCTTGAAAGCAATGAGTCGGTATGATAGAGTGAAGTTCTAAAGAATTTACCCTCCCTCTCGATATATTTACTCTGGTCATCTGTGCTTGCAGAGGCGTTAAAACTTATAACCTTGCCACCTTTGAAAGTCAGATGACGCATCTCCATCTTTTGATGGTCGGGAATAATGTCATAACCAAGTTCGGTATCAACATCTGCCGAGCAACTTACGGCAAATAGCGCAAAAACAAGGATGCCGATAAGATGAGATACCTTAAAACAATTCATCATAGAAACGCATGTAGTTTTCATAAAATCCTTCCTCCTCTGGCGATTGATACTCAAGTACCTTTTTGCCTGCACTCTTAGCCGTTTTGAGCAACTGCTCATTTACAGCAGAGGAGCCTGCAATAACGCCGTCAACATGAGAGATAACGAAATTATATAGATTTTCGTATGAAGGATTGTCTATAATTGAAATATTTTCATCAACAACACCCTCTCCCTCTATTGTTTCGCGCAACTGAGTGCTTAGAGGGGTGGTGAAGTTATCATTGTACAGAGATGTTACAACCTTTACATCTCTGAAAATCGGGTCGTTGTTAAATACCTTCTTTAGATATATCGGAGCAATAGACGAGAACCAACCATGACAATGAACAATGTCAGGAGTCCATCGCAATTTTTTGACAGTCTCAAGCACTCCGCGGGCAAAGAATACCATGCGCTGGTCATTATCCTCAAACTCAACCCCTGCATCGTCTGTTACAACAGCCTTGCGAGAGAAGAAATCATCATTGTCGATAAAGTATATCTGGATTCTTGCCGAAGGGATAGAGGCAACCTTGATAATGAGCTGATGGTCATTATCGTTGATAATAAGGTTCATACCAGATAGACGAATAACCTCGTGCAACTGATGACGACGCTCATTGATACAGCCAAAGCGAGGCATGAAGGTACGAATCTCGTTACCCCTCTCCTGCATAGCTTGCGAGAGATTACGACACAGGTTAGACTCTTCGTTCTCTGGGAGATAAGGCATTATCTGCTGGCAGATATAGAGTATCTTGTGATTTGCCATACTATTGTTCTTATTTTCTGCAAAGATAGTAAATTTTTTTTACAAAATCAACATCGCATCTCCGTAAGTTCCAAAGCGATAACCCTCCTCTGTTGCCACCTTATAAGCGTTCATAATTTTGTCATATCCGCCAAAGGCTGCAACCATCATAAGCTGGGTAGAACCTGGGAGATGGAAGTTGGAAATCATGGCATCTGCAACGGTAAAATCGTATGGTGCAAAGATGAATTTGTTTGTCCATCCATTCTGAGGCTTTATCATACCGTGGGTTGATACAACAGTCTCAAGGGTACGCATTACAGTTGTGCCTACAGCTACAATCTTGTTTCCATTGCGTTTTGCAGAGTTTATCTCCTCTGCAGCCTTCTCTGATACAAAGAACTGCTCAGAGTCAACCTTGTGTTTGGACAGATCCTCTACATCCACACTGCGGAAATTTCCAAGACCTGCATGCAGAGTGATAAATGAACGGTCTATACCTTTGATTTCCATCCACTTAAGCAGATGCTTAGAGAAGTGCATACCTGCAGTTGGAGCAACTACAGCACCCTCTTTCTCTGCAAAAATGGTCTGATAACGCTCTGTATCCTCTGGTTCAACGGTTTTGCGCACCCAGCGAGGTAGCGGGGTCTCGCCAAGTCGGAACAGAGTCTGCTTAAACTCCTCATAAGAGCCATCAAACAGAAAACGCAGTGTTCTACCACGAGAGGTTGTGTTGTCTATAACCTCGGCACCCAAAATATCGTCCTCGCCAAAGTAGAGTTTATTGCCGATACGAATTTTACGCGCAGGGTCAACAAGTACATCCCACAATCTTAACTCCTGGTTAAGCTCTCTGAGCAGAAAAATCTCTATCTCTGCACCGGTTTTCTCCTTGTTTCCATAAAGTCGAGCAGGAAAGACCTTGGTGTCGTTAAAGACAAAGCGGTCCTTCTCTTCAAAATAGTCTAACACATCCTTGAAGATGCGGTGTTCAATCTCGCCGGTATCTTTGTGAAGTACCATCAGACGAGACTCATCACGATTAACCTCCGGATATTGAGCTATCAAATCCGAGCGAAAATCAAATCCGTAGTGAGAAAGTTTCATATAGTGTCTCTTGTTTTTTACAAAGCAAACATCATATCATCTACGAAAAAACTGCTATTTTGTTTCAGCAGACGATAAATTTTTTAGAAATTCATCAAGTTGCAGCGCATTTTCGACTCTAAAATCGCCACTTGCAGTTCTTCTTAGTGATGTCAGATAGGCTCCGCTTTGGAGTGCTTCGCCTATTTCGCGAGCTAAAGAGCGGATGTAGGTACCCTTGCTACACTCTACACGGATGCGGATTTTTGGCAGCGAAAACTCCTCTAAAACAAGTGAATAGATGTTTATAAGAGCCTTCTTGAGTTCAATCTCCTCTCCTGCTCTGGCAAATTCGTATGCACGCACACCCTCCACCTTCTTTGCTGAGTAGAGTGGCGGAGATTGCAGACGCTCACCTTCAAGAGAAGCGAGAGCCTCGATAACCTTTTCGCGAGTGATATGCTCGTATGGATAGGTACAGTCAACAGGGTGTTCCATATCGAAACTTGGAGTGGTTGCTCCAAGCATCAGTTCGGCAACATACTCTTTTTTCTCGGCTTGCAGAGCGTCAACCCTTTTAGTGGCCTTGCCTATGCAGACAATAAGTATTCCTGTAGCAAGAGGGTCAAGCGTTCCTGCATGACCCACCTTGATTTTACGGTATCCCATCCTCTGAAGACGAAACTTTACCTTGCGAACCACATCGGCAGAGGTCCACTCTAAAGGCTTGTCGATAACGGCAACATAGCCATCTTCGACCAAGTTAATATCTTTGATATTCATGCTTTAGGCAGACTTAGAATAGTGATGCTGCAAGGGCTACGATACCGGCTATTCCGCAATAGATAGCAAACCAGATAAGTTTTCCCTTCTTTACAATGTCAATCATCCATTTGCAAGCTGCGCAACCTGTAAGGAACGCTGCCAGAAAACCTGCTACAAGTGGAAGAGCCTCAACACCACCGCCAAAATCACCTTTGATAATATCAAGCAAAGCATTTCCTAAAATTGGAGGCAATACCATAAGGAAAGAGAACTGTGCGAGAATCTCCTTTTTATTACCGAGCAATAATCCTGTGGCGATAGTCGTGCCGGAGCGCGAGAGTCCAGGCAGTACGGCTACAGCCTGCGAGAGACCGATTATAAAGGCGTCTCTGTATGAGATACTCTCCTTCTGACGAGGCTTTGCGTAGTATGCAAAACTTAGCAGAGCCGATGTGCAGAGTAGCATCACACCAACAACTACTATTGATGAAAAGGCGGTCTCGATATAATCTTTGAAGAATATTCCGACAATGCCGATAGGAATCATTGAAATTACAATTTTCAGAACATAGGCCTGCTCCTCGGTAAAGGTTTTGCTGAATAGACCCTTAATCAACTTCCATATTTCAGCCCACAGAATAACTATGGTGCTTAAAACTGTCGCAGCGTGAAGAGTAAGGCTGAAAGTAAGGTCGCTCTCAGGGTTGAGGTTTGTTCCTAAAAGCTCATTTGCCAACTGCAGATGTCCGCTACTTGATACGGGCAAAAACTCTGTAAGGCCCTGAATAACACCTAAAATAATCGCTTGTAAAGTATCCATTATCAAATATTTTGTTTTCCGGCTGCAAAGATAATAAAAAAAATGGCTCAGCCCGAAAAGTATATACAGAAAAGAGGCTGCTATATCTCTATCTCTGCCACAACAGCATCAATAAAGGGTATTAGCTCCTTCGGAGATAGTTTGAGTTGTAATCCCCTGACTCCTGCACTAATGTATATATAATCAAATTGTAGGGCAGAATTGTCTATGTATGTAGGAAAGCGTTTTTTCATCCCTATTGGCGTACATCCTCCACGAATATAGCCTGTGGTAGGCAGTAGCTCCTTCATGGGGATAAGTTCTGCGCTTTTGTTTCCCGAAACCTTTGCCGCGCTCTTCAGATTGACCTCTTTGTCGCCCTGAATTACGCACACAAAATGCCCATTTCTATCCCCCTTGAGGACGAGGGTCTTGAAGACCCTCTCCACAGGTTCTCCTAAAGATTGGGCAACATGGGTTGCCGCAAGGTTGTTTTCGTCAACCTGATAGGGGATAAGTTGATAAGCTATCTTTGCACGGTCTAAAAGTCGTGCAGCATTGGTTTTATCTATTTTCTTTGCCATTGGAACACAAAGCCTCCATGCGGAGCAGTATGCATACAGAATCGTAAGTACAGTTTACCCAGAAGGTCGGTTTGTAGTTAAGTCTGATTCTCCATGTTGTAGGAATCTTTCCCGTATTGGAACACTGTACAACGGTAATATTGTCTATAATAGCCTTTGCCTTGGCAAGCATAAGTTCGTCGCCCGTAGTCTGGTAGATGCTTAACATAGCATTTGATACATTGCAGGCACTATTATCAACAGGCATCTGGTACTTATACTGCTCAAAGACGCAAGGGGTACAATCTTTTTTGAATCCCATTTCGTTTACAGGACAATCCCAATATACAAATTGGTCTTCACTAAATCTTACAAGGTCGTATGCTGTCTCTATCTCGCCATCTTTCAAACCTCTGTTAATCAGATAAGATGCATAAGGGGCTGCGGTGCAGTTTGTCAAATTTTCGTAAGGCTGAAGACCCATAACATTTACATCTTCAAATTGACCCGTCATATCAAAGTCGGCAAGAATATGCTCTGCCATCCACTTCTCGCCACGCAGTCTCGCCTCAGCATACTGAGACTGACCATAATTTTTTTCAAGTCTTAAGAAGTAGTTAAGCAGTGGGTGCAACATCGCCTTGCTGTCATTTACAGGCTCTCCTGTCGCAAAATCGTATTTGATATGCCAAGAGCCATCCTCATTTTGCAGTTTAAGGTATGTATTTGCGATATTTTTTGCAAGAGTAAGGTACTTTTCATCCCCTGTAGCATCATAAAGGTCAAGGTATGCTTCGCCTGCAGATGCTGCCTCCATTGCCATAGTCTTACCTTTGTTCCAAGAGTTCTTTGATGCCTCCAAATCTTTATAGTATGTAGGAGGGAAATATGCCAATGGCTCATCAGGCTTGCGTGCATGGTCGATAAGGAATTGAGCGGCGTTTTTTGCAATAGCAAGTGCATCGTCTCGATACTGAGGGAACTCCTTGGCCAGCAGAGTCTCAACCTGGATTATTGCACCAATTATTTTGCAAGGGTATGTGTGGTGCGGATAGCTCATATCAGGCTCTACGGACTGCTTCCAATGCTGTATCTGTGGCATTGTGTGTACATAGAGCATGCCTAACAGAGCCGCCTCACGATAGCTGCGCTCTGGTGCATGATATGGAGGGCAGAAAGGGTAATCGCGGAAGAATTTGCGCTCATATATATTACCGATAGCCTCTCCATGGCTATTCATTGCTTGTACTGTAAGCACTACATCTGTACCTGCAGGGATTGAGTTCCAGACGGCTGAGAGTGGCTCATTGGGAGTCTTTGCTGTGAAAGACCAACTCTGACCGCTCTTTGTTGTAACTGAGTAGAGATACTTGTCAGCACCCTCTACAGTCGCAAAATCAAAAGATGGGGCGTAGATAAATTTCTTTGCAAAACCGTTCCAATATGGACGCTCAGCACTTCCAGGGTGAACAGGTACAAGATATTCACTTGCTGCCTTTTTAGTTAATAGAGTGTTTGCATCTTCAGGTGCGCACGAAACCATCGCACAGCAAAGTGCGATGACAAGAAGAAGTCTTTTCATAATCTATTTAATTTTATATACTTTCGTCTATTTCTCCTCTCCCTGCTGGTCTGTAGGCTCTTTGCCATCCATGCCGTCGCGGAAAGATTTGACTCCTTTACCGATGCCACGCATCAACTCTGGAATCTTTTTACCTCCAAAGAGTAAGAGTACAAGCAGTACAATAAGCAGAATCTCTGTTCCGCCAATATTCCCTAAAAGTAGTAATTTCATAACTATCCTATTTTAACTTTCTTTAGTGATTTGCGGCTCTTCTCAGCCTTGAAACCTATAATATGACTCTCGATAGAGGCATCTATTGTGCTTGATAACTTTGTTGGGTCTTGAGCGGCAACAGCCTCTACAAAATCACGGGCAAGGGCGTGGTCGCCACCGCCATGACCCGCATGCTTGTAGTCTGCCATCTCTTTGACGCTCTTGTACCAAAGGCGTTTATTGTTTGTGCGGAAATCATAGACCGTAAACTTTGTACCATCGCCCTCGATATAACCCTTTGTACCCATTACGCGGGTTCTTCTGCCACCCCATGGGGTGAAAGCATCCATAGTAAAGCTCGCTGTAACACCACCCTCAAAGAGCATTGTGGTTACATAGTGGTCAGGCTGGTCATTATCGCACTTATAGACACAACGACCAAACATTGTAGTCTTTATCTTCTCCATTATCGCATTTTCGTCCTTGCGGTCTGGTAAATCGAATACGCCCAAATGACGCTTGCGACGAACATATATGTCTATGGCAGAGTATGGACATGTTGCCTCATGTGGACAGCCATCTGTACAGCGTGCAGGTGCCCCTTCTGGTGCGTTCTCAGGACGGAAGTGCATCAAAGTACCCTCGGCAGAGATTTGAAGACAAGGTTTGTCAACCATCCAGCGGATAATATCCAAGTCGTGGCAACTCTTTGCAAGGATAATAGGCGTTGTCTGCTTAGAATCGCGCCATTTGCCACGAACATAAGAGTGAGCCATGTGCGCATACTGTATAGGCTCCATGTGCTGTATGCTTACCAAATCTCCGATTATACCTGAGTGAATAGTCTCTCGCATGGCAATAAAGTATGGTGCATAGCGCAGAACATGGCAGATTGCCACGATTCTATTGTACTTCTTGGCTTGAGCAAGAATAGCCTTACACTCCTTTTCAGTTTGTGCTGCAGGCTTCTCAAGTAGTACATCGTAACCCATAGATAGAGCCTTCATGCAAGGCTCAAAGTGGAGATTGTCAGGAGTGGCGATAATAACGGCATCTGCGAACTTTTCACGAGCAAAGACCTCGCTCCAATCGCTAAAACAGTTCTCCTTTGGGATGTTATGAGCTTTGGCAGTGCGCTTTTTGCGGAAGTTGTCAATATCTGCAACACCCACAATATTCATTGCGTCTGGGAATTGTGTGGCATACTTGCCGTATGTTGTACCACGGCTACCGGCACCGATAATTATGGCTGTAACAACTCGCTCTGTTGTAGCTTTGAGTGGACGAACAGGATAGTCAAGGTCTGGATGGGTTTTATTGCCATCTTTTTTAGCTGTTGGAGCTACTGCCTCAGCACTACCTTCTGTTGTCATGGCATTTACATCAACGCCAATAAGTGATGCGCCGACTGTAAGCATGCCAAGTCGTTTGAGAAACTCTTTTCTATTCATATATCGAAGTTTTTAGGTTTTTACGGGTACAACTCACACAAAGGTAGTAAAAAATTCACGAAAACCGTAAAATAATCTGATTTTTATATAAGAAAACAAAAAAAGTCTGCACAGGCTTAAACCTATGCAGACTTGGATAATGGTATTTATTCTGTTTTTAGAACTCCATCTTAGAGCGACGGACATAAGAGTTATAACGCCACTTAGCATTCTCCTCTGCAGCTGCAAACAACTCGTCAGCCTCTGCTGGGAAGGTCTTTTGGAGTGAGGTATAACGCACCTCCTTGAGAAGGAAGTCGCGGAACTTGCTCCAATCTGGCTCCTTTGAGTCGAGAACAAATGGATTTTTGCCCTCTGCCTCAAGAAGTGGATTGTAGTGCCACAAGTGCCAATAACCGCACTCTACAGCCTGCTTACCAATGGTTTGTGTACGAGTCATACCGCCCTTAATACCATGGTTGATACATGGTGCGTATGCGATAACAAGTGATGGACCAGGGTATGCCTCAGCCTCCTTGAGTACATTGAAGAGTTGTGTCTGCGATGCGCCGATAGATACCTGTGCTACATAAACATAACCGTATGTCATAGCAATTGCACCCAAATCCTTCTTACGAATACGCTTACCATTTGACGCAAACTTAGCAACTGCTCCAATAGGGGTTGATTTTGAAGACTGACCACCTGTATTTGAGTAAACCTCTGTATCCACAACAAGGATATTTACATCCTCGCCACTTGCTAAAACATGGTCAACGCCACCAAAGCCGATATCATAACCCCAACCGTCGCCACCGATAATCCACTGAGACTTCTTTACAAGGAACTGCTTATTCTCAAGGATAGTTTTGCAAGTATCGCAGCTGCAAGCCTCGCAAAGTGGAATAAGACGAGCAGAAATCTCTGCTGACGCAGCGGCAAGATGGCGAGAGTCAATCCACTCACGCATTACGCCCTTAAGCTCATCAGAGCAGCAGTTGCACTCAGCAATAGCTCTCTCCATTGTGTCTGCAAGGGTGTCGCGGAGCTTCTCAATACCTACATGCATACCCAAACCATACTCTGCATTATCCTCAAACAGTGAGTTTGCCCAAGCAGGTCCATGGCCCTTCTCGTTTGTGCAGTAAGGTGTTGAAGGTGCTGAAGCAGAGTAGATAGATGTACAACCTGTTGCATTTGCAACCATCATACGATCTCCGAACAACTGTGTGATAGTCTTAATATAAGGGGTCTCACCGCAACCTGCACAAGCACCTGAGAACTCGAAGAGTGGCTGTGCAAACTGGCTGTTTTTAACCATCTTTGCTTTGTCAAGGTCTTTGTAGCCAACCTTGTTGTGCATATAGTTCCACTTCTCAACCTCGCCCATTTGTGATGCAAGAGGATTCATTACAAGAGCCTTCTCCTTTGCAGGACATACATCGACGCAGTTGCCGCAACCTGTACAGTCAAGTGGAGATACCTGAATACGGAACTTGTAAGCCTTTGTATTTCCAAGACCCTGCTTAAATGCAGTACCCTCTGGTGCAGCTGCTACCTGCTCCTCTGTTGCAAGGAACGGACGAATAGCTGCGTGAGGGCAGACATAAGAACATTGGTTACACTGGATACACTTGTCAACATCCCACTGTGGAACATTTACCGCAATACCGCGCTTCTCCCATGCAGCAGTACCGTTATCCCAAGTACCATCCTCACGGCCATTAAATGCAGATACAGGAAGGTCATCTCCCTTAAGTGCATTGATAGGGTCAACAACATTGCGGATAAACTCAGGACGAGAAGTGTCAACACTCTGAGCTGTCTCTGTAACGACGATGTTTGCCCACTCTGCAGGAATCTCTACCTTCTCAACAGCGGTAGCACCGGCATCAACGGCTGCATAGTTCATATTTACAATATCCTCACCCTTCTTACCATAAGATTTGTAGATAGCCTTCTTCATCTCCTCTACAGCCTTGTCAAACGGAATTACACCGGCAATCTTGAAGAACGCAGACTGCATGATTGTATTTGTGCGGCTGCCAAGACCCAGCTCTGCAGCAATCTTTGTAGCATTGATGATATAGAAGTTGATATTGTTCTTTGCAAGGTATGCCTTCATGTGGTCAGGGAGCGACTGACAAGTTGTCTGAGCATCGCTTACTGAGTTAAGGAGGAAAGAACCGCCTCTCTTCAGACCCTTCAAAACATCATACTTGTCAACATACGAAGGTACATGGCAAGCAATAAAGTCTGGAGTTGTTACCAAATATGGAGAGGTAATAGGGTTGTCGCCAAAACGGAGGTGAGAAGAGGTGTAACCGCCTGACTTATTTGAGTCGTAGCTAAAGTAAGCCTGGCAATACTTATCAGTTGAACCACCGATAATCTTAATAGAGTTTTTGTTTGCACCTACAGTTCCATCAGCACCAAGACCGAAGAAGAGTGCCTCAAAAGTACCCTCTTTAGCCATTGAAATCTCCTCACCAACAGGAAGAGAGAGATTTGTAACATCATCTACGATGCCGACAGTAAAGTGGTTCTTTGGAGTCTGGAGAGCCATATTCTCAAATACAGCAAGCATCTGTGCAGGGGTTGTATCCTTTGAAGAGAGACCATAACGGCCACCGATAATCTCTGCTTGAACGCCCTCAGAGTAGAATGCGTCAACAATATCAAGGTAGAGTGGCTCGCCATTTGCTCCTGGCTCCTTTGTGCGGTCAAGAACACAAATCTTCTTTGCTGTCTTAGGCAGAACATTGAACAGATACTGTGCAGAGAACGGACGATAGAGGTGTACAGTTACAACACCAACCTTCTCTCCGCGGGCGTTGAGATAATCAACACACTCCTTAAGAGTCTCTGTAACAGAACCCATAGCAATAACTACGCGCTCAGCATCCTCAGCTCCGTAATATACAAATGGCTTATACTCTCTGCCTGTAATCTGTGAAATCTGCTCCATAGCCTCTGCAACCATCTGAGGAACAGCGTTGTAGAACTTATTTGAAGCCTCACGAGTCTGGAAATAGATATCCGGATTCTGTGCTGTTCCGCGAGATACAGGATGCTCAGGATTAAGGGCGTTGTTACGGAAAGCAGCAAGAGCCTCTCTGTCAAACATTGCAGTAAGAGATGCTGCATCCATCAGCTCAACCTTCTGAATCTCGTGAGATGTACGGAAACCATCAAAGAAGTGCAAGAAAGGAATACGAGCCTTAAGAGCTACGATATGTGCCACACCTGCAAGGTCCATAACCTCCTGAACAGACGATGTTGCAAGCATTGCAAAACCTGTCTGACGCGCTGCCATAACATCCTGGTGGTCTCCAAAGATAGATAGAGACTGAGCTGCCAAAGCACGAGCCGAAACATGGAAAACGCCAGGGAGAAGCTCTCCGGCAATCTTGTACATGTTAGGAATCATCAGCAACAGACCCTGTGATGCTGTAAATGTTGAGGTAAGCGCACCGCTCTGCAATGAGCCGTGTACTGCACCTGCAGCACCTGCCTCAGATTGCATCTCGACAACCTTTACAGTCTGTCCGAAAATATTCTTGCGACCCTGCGCAGCCCACTCATCAACAAGCTCTGCCATGGTTGATGACGGGGTGATAGGATAGATGGCGGCAACCTCAGAGAACATATATGCAATATGTGCTGCTGCGTAGTTACCATCACATGTGATAAACTTCTTTTCTGCCATAATATTATTTTTTTTCTGATGTTATTTTCAAATATTATACCTATTTATAGGTAGGTGCACATTTCCACGGCGCAAAAATATAAACACTTTTTTTTAATTCCTACAAATTTTGCTGTTAGTTTTTTAACAAATAGAGTTTATTTTTGTGAACGGTAAAAAGTGGGGGTTGAAAGAAAATTATTACCTTTGTGGGTGTTTATGGTGTGTTTAAGTGTCATATTTGAGAGTAAAACCTAAAAAAATAACAATATGAAGAGAATTTTAACACTTGTTCTTGTCGCTATTGTGGCGGTTAACACAGCCTTTGCATGGGGCAGATTAGGTCATGCAACCGTTGCAAAGATTGCTGAAAATCACCTTACAAAAAGAGCTAAAAAACAGATTACAGAGTATCTGCACGGCGAGTCTATTGTAAAGTGGGCATCGTATGCAGATGATTATAAGCCTGAGTTGCTTGTTGATTTGGGTTTCGAGCCAACCAATGCAAAGCGTTATATTACCTACCCTCACACCTTTGAGGCAAATGCAGATTGCACACCTTATCGCGGAATTGAAAAGGATGGAAAGTATGTAAAAAACTGTATCTACTACATCGAGAAGATGGCAAAAGAGCTTGAAAATGCCGAGGATCTATCTGATTCCGTAAGAGTAGCCTCTATTGCTCTTATTGTCCACTTTGTAGGCGATATGCACTGTCCTGAGCATATCCGTTACCCTGAGGACCAGACAATTGGTTACTATCCTGTATTCTTTGGTAAGGATAAGGTACGATACCACTCTCTTTGGGATACTCCTATTATTGCGGCACGCAACCCTTGGGGCTTTAGCGATACAGCAAAACTCCTTGATACATGCTCTAAAAAGGAGATTGAGCAGATTGTAGCCGGTACTCCTTATGATTGGGGTTATGATTCAGCTAAAGCTTCTCGCAAGGTACACGACATTAAAGAGGGTGCAAAACTTGATAAGCGAC
>JAFWBN010000101.1 GCA_017507075.1 Alistipes sp.
CCTTCTCTTTCAGGGAGTTATCAATATAACCCATCAAGTTTGCTATATTCTGCGGTGCATTACCGCTTTGGATACCATCAGAGAGATTGGCAAGTACATAAGGATAGGCACCCGTAGAATTAAGCAAACCTGCCAAATCATTTTCATTATCCTTAATCACTACAGATGTAGCAAATGTATCGCCTTGATGGGCTGCTGTATGCACAAACTTATCACTATAATTAGCATCATTAAACAGAGTATGGAATGCCTCAATCATATAAGGACAGTTTCCGCACCAAGTTCCTGTACACTGAGTCATAAGCACGCGACGAACAAAATTTGTGTTATCAGGCTGTGAGTCAACAGGACGCGATGGTATGTCATTATTCACTGCAGTAATAGTAATAGCAGTCTCGCGGGTATTAGAGGTCTTATAGCCTATCCAGAAGCTCTTTGCACCGGTCTGATTTGGAGAGTAGATAGGTAGAATAAACTCTTTTCCATTTTCATCCTCAAATGCTCCATAGTAGAACTGAGAGCCAATAGTCTCAGACTCGTCAATAGCTATCTTTTCGTTAGTCTCAAGGTCGTAGATTGTAATCTTTTTAACCTCATCTGCTGTAAGCACTTTACCATTATAGCGGATAACAAAGGCCGCATAGCTCTTACCTACCTGAACAAGGTTTGTAGTAACGGCAAAACTCAAGCCTTTCTCATCTTTATCCTTCAAGTCTATATCCAAAACGGCCTGAATAGAGATAATTTCACTCTTATATTCGCCATAGACCACATAAAACGAATACTTTCCTATTGTATAGGTTGTAAAACTCTTATCGACAACCTGGTCTGTTGCTGCGTCATAGATTGTACTCTCCGAGGTAACATCCTCGCCGTTATAATAGACCTTGAAGATAGCTGTATCCTCTCCATTTGCAGAGATTACATTTGTCGAAACCTCTACTTTGAAGCCTGAAGTATTCTCTACATCCATACCCTCGTCTGTACCTACACCATAAAGACATGAAACGGCACACAAAGAGACGAAAAGCAACATCAATATATTCTGTATCTTTTTCATAGCTTAGAACGAAGTTGTTAAGACAAAGTTTATACCTGTATATTCCGGAGAGTAGCGACACACACCGCCTGAGCAGATATATCCTGCACGATTTCTACCATAACTGAGTTGAAAACGGGTGCGACGCAGTGTATAGCTTGCGCCAACAGAGTAGTAGTTCTTATCTGTGCCTACATTGCCCCTACCGAGGTTATACATATCGCTGACAAAGAAACTCCAATGTGGAGCCATGTTAAACTCTGCCAAACCTGCTACCCAATCACCCTCATACTCGCCTGAAAGCAGATACTGAGCCTCTACACGCAGAGACTTTTTACGGTCAAACTTATACTGCACATCGGCAACAAAGATATTTGACACATAAGTACGATGATGATAACCATGATAAGGATTCCACTCCTGGAAAGAGTAGAGGAAGGTGGTCTTGAGTTTTTTATTCCACTGACGCTCTACATCGAAGTTGATATCCTGCCATAGACGCTCATAGTTGCCTGTCTTTGCTTGACTCTTTCGCAGAGTGTAGTAGGTCGAGTAGTTAAAGTGGAAATTCCAATAACGATGACGGTTTGTCTTACTACGATAGGAGTAATACAAATCTATCTGTCCACCAATTTCGCCCTCAGCATTGACCTGATAAGGGTTAAGATTGGCAAGCATATATGTATATTGGCGTGTAAGAGCTGGAAGATAGTTCAGTGTATTACCTGTTCCTACACCTGTTGACAAAAGTGGTGTTACCATCTTATCAAGCGCACGCACAGCAGCTGTAACGCTGAACTTTTTATAGAAATATCCAACCTCTCCATATATTGCTTTACCTCTGCTGCCATCAACAGAGAAATCTTTGCCCTTGCCTACATATTCGCCTCGGAAATTAAAGCCCGCAATATCAAAGTTAAGGCGTGCAGAGTACATATTGAGCATATTTTGTGAGGCAATATCTCCTATTTTCTCGTATCGGTTAACATAGCTACCTTCAAGGAAGAGGGCTCCTTTGTTTAGCCCGAAAATATCGCCCAAAGAGAGGCTCAAATCTGCACCACCTGCCCAGCTACTCTGATAGTTATTATAGAGGCGTGGGCGACCATACAGAGCCTTGACTGTGAAATAATTACCCAAATTATATGTAGCACGCAGACCGAGCAGTGAGTTATTAAAACCTAATTGGCGGTCCTCAAAACTACGATAAATGAGTCCGTTACCGAATTGGTCATAGAGATTTCCCGCAGTAACAGAGTAGTTCTTATCCTGCCACTTGGCATAAATCATCGGCATTAGAGCCTTATATCTTTTACCATATTGACCAATCTCATAGCCTTGAATAGCAGGCAGGTATGCCTCCGCCTGGATTCCTGCAGAAAAACGACCATTATTGTAATCTACTTTCAAATAGTCATTAGAGCCAAAATGATCCTCCGGTGCAGGTGTAGAGAGTACCTTATCGTTAAAATATCCGATATTGTTACTCTCAAAACTACCTACAATCGTACCACCCTTCTCTCCGAGCTTTATTTGAGCCGAGAGGGGTAGAGTACAGAGTGCTGCAATAGTTAAACAGAGAAGTTTTTTCATTTTATAAATCTATAAAAACACCACCAAAGGCTCTCCTTGCGGATAAGCCTTTGACGGTGTTTGTTTGCAATATTATTTACGACCAAAACGCTCGTCGGCAAGTCTCTTACTGTTTGCCTTGAACTGCTCGGTTGAAATAACGCTATAATCTACCTTCTTAGGTATAGAAATCTCCGCGCCTATAGGAAGTGCTGTACGACTTCTAAATACGCCCTTCTTAGGTGCTACTTTGTATAGAGGCTCAGATAAAGTCTCTACGACCTTACCTACGCTCTTAGTGCTTGCTGATGCTGGTGTGGCAGTTGTAGTAACCGGAGCTTTATATCCACGAGTAAGCACGATAGGAGCAATAATACGGCTATAAACCTGATAACCTACACCTGCAATTGAAGCCGACTCTCGAACAATATTTGGATAGAAGTTGTCGGTGTACTGATGATTAACGCCATTATCATCCTGTGCTGTATAAGTGAGTTGAACAGGGTGAATTGTAATCGTATTTTTATCCTCAGATATAGTTACAGGGAAGTATCCCATCTGTCCATTAAAGTTTGGAAGGGTATAAACCTTATAATCAGTAGCCTCTTTACCACCTTCACTTCTGTAGTTGATTCCCATGAATTGATATACATTCTGATACCACTGAGACATAGGCGAGAAATAATCTGGATTAAATGGAGCATAAACACTACCATCTGCAGCAATCTCAAGATACCACTTTGGACCAAAGTCGAATACTGGAGACTCATAGTTGTATGCAGAGTATGTCTTCTCGTCTGCTATAAACAGGTCATAAGGAGATGCATACTTAGTATATACCTTGCCGTCTGGTTTATCTGTATGTTCTGGATTGCTACATGGGAGCAAATCAACATCATACTCAAGGTCAAAGCCTTGCAACAAAATGCGATTCTGATTTCGAACATGTGTATTGAAATCGTCAACAGTAGTCTTAAACTGCTGATATACAGCATCAACTTCCTCTTTTGTCTTCAGATTTGAGGCCTTAAAGAACAAATCATAAACAGACTCTGGCAGAGTCTTCTCATAACCAATTTCGCCAATTGTAACCTTACAAGATATTGGCTCCTCGACAACCAACTGATAGTTATTATCTACTCCTGCAGGAGGATTCTCTCGGAAGTGATAATGTTTATAGGAAATAGTTGTAGAAGCGGTCCACTCGCCCTTCAAATCCTCAAAGAGAGTTGAATTTACAGGTGTAGCAGCAGGCTCCTTAATTGAACGCATAGAGCCATGTGCAACAGTTACAACACCCTGGCTATTTCTTGTACGAACAGCACAAACAGTTGTTGCATCAGCACGAGAAGAGTACCAGAAACTATAGCCCTCAGCAGTCTTCATTGCTGCAATCTCTGTTTCATCAAGCGGAAGTCCGTAAGTATCTACAGCAAGCTCCCATGCCTCATCCTCTGTATAACCATTCTTCTTGTACTGATTGATAAGAGAAGCCCAATCACGCTCATAGTTTGCAAGCATCTTAGCATCGATGATTGTACCCTCGGTACATTTAACATTAAACCAAACCTGGTCATGTCTATCTGCACCCTCTGGATTGCTGATACCCTTAACCTCGATCTTTGCTGGAGCCTCTGTAGGATTTGGCATAGTAAATGGGAATTTTGCAAAGCTCTGCTTAGAACCTTGAGCATCTCCTAATGAGGTGATATACAGAGTATAATTTGTATTATGCTCCAAATTATACAAATCGCTTAACTCAAATGTTACCTCACCAGATGCAGCCAATGCTACACCGCTTGCAAATGCATGGAACGATGTGATGTACCACTGAACATATTCGGCTTTGTTGTTAAGCAACGAGAGTAACTGCATATATGTTCCTGAATCCATAACACCGAAACAGTAGCTATGAACGCCTGCAGGAGGTGTGATAGTTACCTTTCCGCCGATAGGAGTAAGATCCATCTTTACCTCAGGTTTTGCACTCATCTTGCTAGGCTCTTTACTCTGGAAGAAATCACGACGGTAGAAACCACTCCAATAATCATTTTGGTCAGGATATCTACCTGTTGCATTTACATCTGCCCAATACTTCTTAGAGTCAAAGAGTGGCTTGTAGTAGCCATCGCCCCAACCCCAATGGTCAGTTCTATCCATTGTAAACTCACCAATCATCAGATACATAGGCTGACCTGGAACAATTGGAGAGTAGAGAGCTGCTGCATCCTCTGCGTTAGGGTCCTGATCCAAATAGCTCTCAAGTTCGTTGAATACCCAAGTCTTAGAGTCTGTAAAGTAGATATGTGGGCCCCAGGCAGTATCATGACGGTTAATCATATCTGCGTCAGATTGTCCTGCTATGTTCTCGTAATAGATAGGAAACTCGCAAATACCCCACTTTAGAACATTATCCTTCTGGACTTTGTCGTGTGGATAGTTAAAGTGCGCTGAAACTGACATGTAGTCAATATCGAAGAAGGTAAGTTCCTCTGTAAAGCCCTCGGTTGTGAAGTTTACCTTAACAACATCTTCATAGAACTCCTCAGCGACAGTTGCACCGGCAATAACCAAGACATAGTCGGTATTAGGCTTAAGAGACTGTAGGCTAAGGGTGTTGACTCCATCCTTGCACTCAACTGTAGTACCTGTCGCATAGACAATATCAGCAGCAAAGTCTGCATCCTTAGTCTCCAAAAGATAGGCAACGCTTGCCAAATTCTTTGTTGTTACCTTGACTGTTGCACTTGAAGTAGAGACTTTTGAAATCTCTGCACTCAACTCTGCAACAACCTCCGGAGTTGGTTCTGGTTCAGGCTTGTCGTTAGGATTCTCCTCATTATTGACTGGAGCATCCTCGCAGGCCACCATTGCACCCACTGCAAAAATTACCGCGCAATGGAGCAAATTGTAAAGAAATTTTTTCATAAAGCAATTAGTTATAGTTTAATTAGTTTGTTATCAGCGCATCTACACATTTAACGGTGCAAGATACGACAAAAAATTCACTTTTAAGGCAAAAAAGAGAATAAAAATAAGTGCCTATCTCTCGCGTGCGAGACAAGCACTTAATAATCAGCATGTTACAAGAAGTATTTTTCAGAAGATATTACTGTACAACTACGGTATGAACAATATCGATTCCAGCCTGACGATTTATAGCTTTTACAAGGGCCTCTCGCTGCATCATAAGCTCGCTACGCATAACGGCAGAGGTTACATGAACATATAGTGTACCGCTTAAAAATCGCACCTGACGAGTCTGTTCGGCAACAATCGGACCTACAACCCGTCGCCAAGTATCAGGCAGACCTCCTTCGGCGATTTTTGCGGCGATATTCGGGCTTTTGAGTATTTGGTCAAGCAGTTCTCCAACTACCTTAGGCTCAGTTCGTTTCATAATTTACTCTTCCAACACTTTCCCGTATGTAACCTCAAAAAGTTTATACTCTGTGCTTCCTTTTTCAAGCAGTCTCTCCATGCGCTCACGATTACAATCGGTAATCAAAATCTGCCCAAATTTTTCACTTGACACAATAGAGATAAGCTCCGCTAC
>JAFWBN010000102.1 GCA_017507075.1 Alistipes sp.
CTTGAGAAGACAAAACAAGGCTTCTTCTCAAAAATCGCTCGCGCAGTAGCAGGTCGCTCTACTGTAGATGCAGAGGTATTAGACGACTTGGAGGAGGTGCTTATCACTTCGGATGTAGGTGTGGATACCACAGTCAAGATTATAGAGCGAATTGAGGCGCGTGTTGCTAAAGATAAGTATGTAGGCTCTGATGAGTTGCAGGATATTCTTCACGACGAGATTGCACGCCTTATGGAGGATGCAGAAGGAAGTGTTGAGAACTTTGGCCTTGATGTTAAAGAGGGAGAGCCTTATGTTGTTATGGTTGTGTGTGTTAATGGTGCAGGAAAGACCACAACAATAGGAAAACTTGCAGCCCAGCTTACTCGTGCAGGCAAAAAAGTCTATATTGGCGCAGCCGATACTTTCCGAGCTGCAGCTATTGACCAACTTGCTGTGTGGGCAGATAGGGCAGGGGCGACGATGATAAGTCAGCAGATGGGCTCAGACCCCGCTTCGGTGGCATACGACACACTTAAGAGTGCCGTGGCAAATGGGGCGGATGTGGTGTTGATTGATACAGCGGGTCGTTTGCATAATAAGGTGGGACTTATGAACGAACTTACAAAGATTCGCAATGTTATGTCCAAGGTTATTCCAAATGCTCCACATGAGGTTATGCTTGTTCTTGACGGCTCTACGGGTCAAAATGCCTTTGAGCAGGCGCGTCAGTTTACTGCTGCAACAAAAGTAACATCTCTTGCCATTACAAAGTTGGATGGCACGGCAAAGGGTGGTGTTGTGATAGGTATCAGCGACACTTTCCGTGTTCCGGTCCGCTATATAGGTATCGGAGAGGGCATAGACCAACTCAAAATATTCAATCGCCACGAATTTGTAAAGGCTCTGTTTGGAAGATAGGTCGTATGGAGAAAATCAATGTCATCACGCTTGGTTGCGCAAAGAATCGAGTAGATTCTGAGCATATTGCAGCACAACTTGCTGCAGCAGGATACAAAATTGTCTTTGATAGCGATAAGACCGATGCACGAATTGTGGTTATCAATACCTGCGGATTTATAGGCGATGCAAAACAGGAAAGTATAGACACAATCCTTGATGCTGTTGCAGCAAAAAATGCAGGGTTGATAGATAAACTGTTTGTAATAGGTTGTCTGTCAGAGCGATATGCTGATGAACTGAGAACTGAAATTCCAGAAGTAGATGACTATTTTGGAGCTAAAGACCTTGCAGGTGTTGTCAAGGCTTTGGGTGCGCAGTATAGCTGTGGCTCTATAGATAGAGAGCTGTCAACACCAAAACATTATGCCTATTTGAAGAT
This sequence comes from Alistipes sp., assembly GCA_017507075.1. GTDB lineage: Bacteria > Bacteroidota > Bacteroidia > Bacteroidales > Rikenellaceae > Alistipes. The sequence continues at coordinate 1,322 of JAFWBN010000102.1, forward strand.
TTCTGAGGGCTGTAATTGGCGTTGCGGATATTGTGCAATTCCTGGTATAAGGGGAAAACATATCTCTGTGCCTATGGAGCAACTTATAGCCGAGGCTGAGGCTCTTGCAGCAAAGGGTGTGAAGGAGATAATGGTCATTGCGCAAGACACAACATACTACGGCATGGATTTGTATGGAAAAAGATGTCTTGCTCAGCTGCTTGACCGCCTTTGTGAGGTTAAGGGCATAGAGTGGATTCGTCTCCATTATGCCTATCCGACAGATTTTCCGCAGGATGTTATAGATACTATGGCTCGTCAGCCAAAAATTTGTAAGTACCTTGATATTCCGTTTCAGCATATCTCAGATAATCAGCTCTCGCTTATGCACCGCCGCCATACAAAGGCAGAGGCTTTGGAACTTATAGCTCGCCTTAGAGCTGCAATGCCCGATATGGCAATCCGAACAACTCTTCTTGTGGGTTATCCTAATGAGGGTGCCGAGGATTTTGCTCAGCTGTGCGACTTTGTGCGCAAGCAGCGTTTTGACCGCCTCGGAGTCTTTCCATACTCTGAGGAGGAGGGTACTTTCTCGGCAGAAAAGCTATCGGATAATGTCCCTGAGAGGGTTAAAAACTACCGAGCAGAGGAGATTATGAAGATTCAGAGCGATATTTCGCTTGAAAATAACCGCCGCCGCATAGGTCGCATAGAGAGAGTGATAATAGATAGCCGTCAAGGCGACTATTATGTGGCTCGCAGTCAGTATGACTCTCCAGAGGTTGATGAAGAGATACTTATCGCAGCAGAGGGTAAACGCCTGCAGCGTGGTAGATTCTATAGGGTTGAAATTATAGATGCCGATAACTACGATTTGTTCGGAAGAATTGTATAATTTTGATTATGAAACGACTACTAATCATACTTTTTTCTTGTTTTGCAGCCACTGCTAATGGCAGGCTCAAAACCTTATGAATATCCAAGTGCTGGTGGTGCTCGAATCAATATGGTTATTAAGGACAACAAGACTATGACAACAGCTCTTGCAAATATTGATACAGGACAGAGTGTATTACCGTTCCGCTGTGTTAAAAACTATTAGGAATAACTTTAGCAACTTTAGAGACCCTAAAAATAGAGAGATAGAATAACTAAAATATATAACAAAAACAATGGCAAAGTACATTCTTAAAGAGGTAAAGACCAAGTCTGATGAAAAGGTGTGGTTGCATGCAGACAGACAGTTTTACAAGGATAATCCAAATTGGGTATGTCCATTGGATAATGACATCAAAAATGTCTTCAATCCTAAGAAAAACGAGAAGTTTAAGCATGGCGAGGCGATTCGTTGGACTGCCTTTGATACAGAATCAGGCAAAGCTGTTGGTCGTATAGCAGCTTTCTACGACACAAATGCAACAGATGACTATGAGCAGCCGACAGGTGGTTGTGGATTTTTTGAGTGTATTGATAATCAGACTGTTGCAAATCTTATGTTTGATGCCTGCCGCGATTGGCTCTCTTCTCACGGCATGGAGGCAATGGATGGCCCGATAAATTTTGGTTCAAGAGACTCATGGTGGGGTCTGCTTGTTGAGGGTTATCAGTATCAGCCACTCTATGCAAATCCGTACAATCCGCCATACTACAAAGACCTTTTTGAGAACTACGGTTTTCAGAACTATTTTAACCAGAACTCCTACCTTTGGCGCGTATTTGAGGATGATTTGGGCAAAATTGCGCTTGAGAAGGCTGAGAGAGTTGCTGCAACGCCTGGATACCATGTCGAGGATATTCGTAATACCGACCTTGACAAGGCAGCACAGAATCTCAGAGTGATATACAATAAGGCATGGGCACTCTTTACAGGTGTTAGACCTATGAGTGAGGATGATGCTCGCCACCTTGTCCAGACACTTAAGCCGATTATTGACCCTAATATCATCTTCTTTACATACTTCAACGACGAGCCTATAGGTTTCTTTGTCATGGTGCCTGATTTGAACTGTATAATTGGCAAATTTAACGGACGCTTTGGACTTATAGAGAAGTTGCGCCTAATGTGGGAGTTGAAAGTAAAGAAATCTGCGGACCGTATCTTCGGTATCATCTTCGCTGTTACTCCGGAGTATCAGGGCAAGGGTGTTGAGAGCTTTATTATGCGCCATATTCTACAGACTTATATTCGCAGTGAGCGCAACCACTATAAGACCGTTGAACTTGCGTGGATTGGCGACTTTAACCCTGTGATGAACAAGATGATTAAGACCTATGTGTGCGCAAATCAGCATAAGATGCACACCACATACCGCTACCTATTTGACCGCACAAAAGAGTTTACCCGCTGTCCGCGTGTAGGCTTTAAGCGTCCTGCAAAAAAGAGTGAATAATAAACCTTAAAACTATAAATCATGAAAACAACACCTTTTACAAATTATCACATCGCCGCAGGTGCTAAAATGGCAGAATTTGCGGGATATAATATGCCAATTGAATTTTCAGGCATCAAAGACGAACATACAACAGTTCGCAATGGCGCAGGAGTATTTGATGTAAGCCATATGGGCGAAATCTGGGTTAAAGGCGACAAAGCCCTTGAACTGTTGCAGAGAATTATGTCAAATGACTGCTCAAAACTCTATGATGGAAAAGTCCTCTATGCATGTATGCCAAATGGTCAGGGCGGTATTGTAGATGATGTGCTTGTCTATCGCTTTAGCGAGAAGAAATATATGCTCTGTGTAAATGCTGCCAACGTCGATAAGGATTGGGCTCATATCTGTAAATATGGAGCAGAGCTTGGCATGAAAGAGGGCGAAGAGTTAGAAAATGCCTCTGACAGAATCTGCCAGCTTGCCGTGCAGGGTCCACTTGCAATGAAGATTGTGCAGAAGATGTGCAGTGAGGAGGTTGAAAGTATGGAGTATTATACCTTCCGCCAGATGGAGGTTGCAGGCTGTGATGCAATCCTCTCAATTACAGGTTATACAGGCGCAGGCGGCTGCGAGATTTACCTCCATAATGCAGATGCAGAGCGTATGTGGAATGCACTCTGGGCAGCAGGCGAGGAGTATGGTCTGAAGAATATCGGTCTTGGCGCACGCGATACCCTACGCCTCGAAAAGGGCTTCTGCCTCTACGGAAACGATATCTCAGACACCACCTCTCCTATCGAGGCAGGTCTTGGCTGGATTACTAAGTTCGTGGAAGGCAAAAATTTCGTTGACCGCGATTTACTCGCCACTCAAAAAGCTCAGGGCGTAGAGCGTAAACTCGTCGGCTTTAAGATGATTGACAGAGGAATCCCTCGCCATGAATATACCCTTGCCGATACCGATGGTAATACAATCGGCGTTGTTACCTCAGGTACTATGTCTCCAACCCTCGGCGTAGGTATCGGACTTGGCTATGTAAAAACAGAGTTCGCAAAACCTGGCACCGTTATAGCCGTTGTTATCCGAGAGCGTCTTATTAAGGCTGAGGTGGTGAAGTTGCCGTTTGTGTAATTTGTCGTTCTTTGCCGTCATAGCACGGCATCTACTTCCGCTAACAAAAAGTACCCGCAATGAGCAGTACAAAAGTACAGCCCATCGTGGGTATTTTTGCCGAGCGTTGTACCTGCCGCGCTCTGACGACAAATTGGGGTGGTACTATAATTTAGCGGAGGGGTACTTTAATCTTGGCGCGCGTCCCTAAGGCCCTTAGGGACTCTAGAGTCCTTAGAGACACTAAGGTCAGCGTGCGCAGAATAATGACAAATGACATAGAATAGCAACGGGCTTTCAGCCCTAAATGACATACAATAGCGCGCTACAGAACAAACTGAGTTTCGCAGTATTCGGATTTAGGGAACACCACCGCAGGTGGTGCGATAGAAAATAGAGCCTACACTCAAGCTTGCTTGAAAGTGTAAGGCTCTGTTTTATAGCGTAATAGCCGCAAGGCTATCCTAAATCCGCATCAGCACAAGAGAAACGCAGTTTCTCCGAAAGCTTTTTGCATGCCCTGCTTTTTCTCGAAAAAGCGGGCAGTTGTTGGTAGATATCCGATATTTGGCGAATTACAACAAATTGGTTATCTTTGTGGCGGTATGAGATATTTAGTAAAAATATTTGCTGTTTTATTTGCTGTTATTTTTGTCAGCTGTCAGGCTGAGTATGATTACAAGCCGATGCAGGACAAGACTTCGCTGGTGCAGGTTGGCGATGCGGCTCCGGATTTTACTGTTAATCTGCTTTCGGGGCAGAGTGTCTCTTTGTCTAAGTACAGGGACAGGGTTGTGATGGTTGTATTTTTTACCACCACAGATGTTGATAGCAGAAAGTATCTGTCGTTTTTGGATGCTTTGAATAGGCAATTTGCTGATAATAATTTCTCTTTACTTGCTGTAGCGGTAGGTGAGGACAAGACGGCAGTCAAGGCGTTTATAGAGGAGAAGGGTTACAAGTTTGATGTTGCTCTTGATATACACATGGGGATATACTCTTTGTATGCGACAGATTATTTACCGCGAACATTTATTGTAGATCCGTTAGGTCGTATTGCGGCACTCTCTGCGGGGTGTGATAGTAAAGAGTTTGATATGCTTGTAGATGTAATCAGACTGTTGGTTGTACAATAAGGGATTAAAATTTGGAAAATTAAGTGGGGAATACTGAAGTATTCTCCACTTTTTTTTGATGTTTGGAGAAAAAACGCTAAATTTACACTTGTGAATCTTAAAAACTCGCTATATGTCGAAACGAATTATTGAGTGTGTTCCCAATTTTAGTGAGGGACGAGACAGAGAGATAATCTCTCAGATTACAGAGGCTATAACCTCTGCAGCGGATGTCAGTTTGCTTGATGTTGACCCAGGAGAGGCCACAAATCGTACAGTAGTAACATTTGCAGGTTCTCCAGAGGATGTTGTTCAGGCGGCTTTTGCTGGTGTTAAGAGAGCGGCGCAGCTAATTGATATGCGCAACCACAAGGGAGCGCATCCGAGGATGGGTGCAACAGATGTTTTACCTCTTATACCTGTGTCAGGTGTAACATTGGAGGAGTGTGCGGCTCTTGCGAGGGATTTGGCTAAGCGTATTGCAGACGAACTTAATATTCCGGTATATTGTTATGAGGCGGCGGCCTTTACACCGGAGCGTAAAAATCTTGCAGTCTGCAGAGAGGGCGAGTATGAGGGACTATCTAAGCGTTTTGCTACAAGTGATGGCGCGCCTGATTTTGGGGCGAGGGCTTTTGATGACTCTGTTGCCCGTACGGGTGCTACGGCTGTAGGTGCCAGAGATTTTCTTATAGCGGTCAATTTTAACCTCAATACAACATCTACACGCAGAGCCAATGCTATTGCTTTTGATGTTAGAGAGAAGGGTCGTCCATTGCGTGAGGGCAATCCTATTGTCGGAAAGATTGTAAAAGATGAAAATGGCGAGCCTGTAATGAGACCCGGAACGCTTAAGGGTACAAAGGCAATTGGCTGGTTTATAGATGAATACGGTATTGCACAGGTCTCTATGAATATTACCGATATTGCCACCACGCCGCTTCATATTGCCTTTGACGAGGTGTGTCGTAAGGCAGATGCCAGGGGTGTAAGGGTAACGGGAACGGAGATTGTTGGACTTGTGCCAAAGCGAGCTATTATTGAGGCAGGAAAATATTTCCTCAAAAAGCAACATCGTTCAACTGGAATTTCGGAGGAGGAGATTATTCGTATTGCCGTTAAGAGTATGGGTCTTGACGAACTTAAACCGTTCAAGGCGGAGGAGAAGATTATCGAGTATATGCTTGAGAAACAGAACACTTCTCGCCTTATAGATATGACTTGCCGCGGCTTTGCTTATGAGACGGCAAGTGAGTCAGCAGCTCCTGGAGGTGGCTCAATTTCGGCATATATGGGTGCGCTTGGTGCTGCTTTGGGTACTATGGTTGCCAATTTATCATCTCATAAAGCTGGTTGGGACGAGCGTTGGGAGGAGTTTTCTATTGTTGCAGAGCAGGGTCAGCAGCTTATGAGCAAACTGCTTGCTCTTGTAGATGAGGATACCGAGGCCTTTAACCGTATTATGGCAGTATTTGCAATGCCTAAGAACACTGAGGCTGAGAAGGCTCAGCGTAGTGCAGCTCTGCAGAGCGCAACTCTCTATGCAACACAAGTTCCGCTAAAGACAATGAAGGTGTCGCTTAAAGTCTTTGATATTGTACGCGCAATGGCCGAAAATGGTAATCCAAATTCGGTCTCTGATGCAGGAGTGGGTGCGCTTGCGGCTCGTAGTGCGGTTTTAGGTGCTCAGCTCAATGTAAAGATAAATGCTGCGGGACTTAAAGACCGTGATACAGCAGAGGCACTTATTGCTGAGGCTGCAAAGATTGCCGAGCAGGCAGAGAAGTTAGAGAGAGAGGTACTTGATATTGTAAACTCAAAAATAGGATAGAGTATGACTGTAAAAGAGTTTCAGGATGAGATTCGTGCCGGTATTCCCGATGTTTTACCTGCACCAAAAGAGTATGATTTGACAATAAATCACGCACCTAAGCGTAAAGACTCCCTATCTAAGGCGCAAAAGGAGCTTGCACTGAAAAATGCACTCAGATATTTTGATAAAAAACACCATGCTGTTCTTGCACCTGAGTTTGCTAAAGAGCTTAAAGAGTATGGCAGAATATATATGTATCGTTTCCGCCCAGACTATCCGATATATGCCCGTCCGATAGAGGAGTATCCTGCTCGTTCAAAGCAGGCTGCAGCCATTATGCTTATGATACAGAATAATCTGGATAAAGCAGTAGCACAGCATCCTGATGAACTTATTACATACGGAGGTAATGGAGCTGTTTTTCAGAATTGGGCGCAGTATAGACTTACAATGCAGTATCTGTCTGAGATGACTGATAATCAGACACTTGTAATGTACTCCGGCCATCCATTAGGCCTCTTCCCATCATCAGCAGATGCTCCAAGAGTTGTGGTAACAAACGGTATGGTTATTCCAAACTACTCAAAACCAGATGATTGGGAGAGATTTAATGCTATGGGAGTGTCGCAGTATGGACAGATGACAGCCGGCTCATATATGTATATCGGCCCTCAGGGTATTGTCCATGGAACAACCATTACAGTTATGAACGCGGCGCGCAAGCGATTTAGTGAGACACAGACCTCTGCACGCGGAATGCTCTTCGTCTCTTCTGGCCTTGGAGGTATGTCGGGCGCACAACCTAAGGCGGGTAATATCTCGCAAGTTGTAAGTGTCGTTGCCGAGATTAACCCTAAGGCGGCAGAGAAACGCTATGCGCAGGGTTGGGTGGATGAACTGCACTACAGCCTTGATGAACTTATTGTGCGTATTAAGAGTGCCGTTGCAGCAAAAGAGGTTGTATCTCTTGCCTATGTGGGAAATGTCGTCGATTTGTGGGAGAGACTTGCAGATGAGGATATTACTGTTGATTTAGGCTCAGATCAAACTTCGTTGCATAACCCGTGGGCAGGTGGATATTACCCTGTAGGTTATAGTTATGATGAGTCTAATGCCATGATGGCAGCCGAGCCGGAGAGGTTTAAGGCGGCAGTACAGCAATCATTGCGTCGTCAGGTGGCGGCGATAAATACCCTTGCAGAGAGGGGTATGTACTTCTTTGACTATGGCAATGCCTTTCTTCTTGAGAGTTCCAGAGCGGGTGCAGATGTTGTGAGAAGTGATGGTAAGTTCCGCTATCCATCTTATGTTCAGGATATTATGGGTCCTATGTTCTTTGATTACGGCTTTGGACCTTTCCGCTGGGTATGTACTTCGGGAAAAGAGAGTGATTTGGCAGCTACAGACCGTATTGCTGCAGAGGTGTTACAGCAGATAGCTAAAACTGCCCCTGCCGATATTAAGGGACAACTTGAGGATAATATCCATTGGATTGTAGAGGCGGCAAAGAATCGCCTTGTTGTAGGCTCTCAGGCTCGAATACTATATGCAGATTGTGAGGGTAGAACAAAGATTGCTCAGGCCTTTAACCGCGCAATTGCAGCGGGCGAAATATCTGCGCCTATAGTGCTTGGTAGAGACCACCACGATGTTTCGGGAACAGACTCACCATATAGAGAGACCTCAAATATCTATGACGGCTCAAGTTTTACGGCAGATATGGCTGTGCACAATGTTATCGGCGACTCTTTCCGCGGAGCTACTTGGGTATCTATCCATAATGGCGGCGGAGTAGGCTGGGGAGAGGTTATCAATGGCGGCTTCGGTATGGTTATAGATGGCAGTCAAGAGTCAGATAGACATATTAGAGAGATGCTGCTCTGGGATGTTAATAATGGTATTGCTCGACGCAGCTGGGCAAGAAATGAGGGTGCAATAGCTGCCATTAAGCGAGAGATGGAGCGCACAGAGGGACTTAAGGTAACTTTGCCGAATTTTGCAGATGAACAGTTAATAAAAAACACACTACAATAATGGAGTATCACTATATATCATCAGATTGCCTAACAATAGAGAGAGTAGGCGAGATTTTAGAGAATAATATTGCTTTGGCTCTTAGCGATGATGCGGTAGAGAGAATTGTTCGCTGTCGAGAGTATCTTGATTGCAAGATGAAGAGCCAGACAGAGCCTATCTATGGTATTACAACGGGCTTTGGCTCGCTGTGTAATATCAGTATAGGTGCTAATGAGTTAGAGAAGTTACAGAAAAATCTTGTGATGTCTCACGCTTGCGGTACAGGCGAGAGAGTGCCGAGCAAGATTGTAAAACTGATGTTGCTGCTTAAAGTACAGTCTCTCAGTTATGGACACTCTGGCGTTCAACTCTCTACAGTTCAGCGTCTTATAGACTTTTATAATAACGATTGTCTGCCTGTTGTCTTTCAGCAAGGCTCACTTGGTGCTTCGGGCGACCTTGCACCTTTGGCGCACCTGTCATTACCACTTTTGGGACTTGGAGAGGTTGAGGTTGATGGTATGATATTGCCAGCATCTGAGGTTTTGGAGCAGTTTGGTTGGGAGCCGATAACTCTGCAGTCAAAAGAGGGCTTGGCACTGCTTAATGGTACTCAGTTTATGAGTGCTTTTGGCGTATATTCTCTGCTTAAGGCTATAAGACTCAGTTCTCAGGCAGATACTATTGCAGCACTCTCTTTGGATGCCTTTGATGGTAGAATAGAGCCGTTCTTGGACCAGGTACATATTGTTAGAGGTCATAAGGGACAGCTTGTAACAGCGCGAAATATCAGAGCATTGCTTGAAGAGAGTCAAATACTTGCCCGCCCAAAGCAACATGTTCAAGACCCATACTCGTTCCGCTGTATCCCTCAGGTACATGGTGCTGCAAAAGATACAATAGAGTATGTGTCAACTGTTTTGGAGAGGGAGATAAATAGTGTTACAGATAATCCGACAGTATTTCCGGAGGATGATATGGTAATCTCGGCAGGTAATTTCCACGGTGAGCCTATTGCCCTTGTGATGGATTTCCTTGCTATTGCTTTGGCGGAGATTGGAAATATCTCGGAGCGTAGAACTTATCGCTTGATTTCCGGAAATAGAGGTCTGCCATCTTTCCTTGTTGCAAATCCGGGACTTAACAGTGGCTTTATGATTCCGCAATATACTGCGGCCTCTATTGTCAGCCAGACAAAAGGGTTGTGTATGCCTGCATCGGTTGACTCTATCCCATCTTCGCAGGGACAAGAGGACCATGTAAGTATGGGCTCTAATGCGGCAACAAAGCTACTCAGAGTGGCGGATAATACCGAGCGAGTGCTTGCAATAGAGTTGTTTAATGCTGCTCAGGCCCTTGAGTTCCGTCGCCCATTGCGTTCATCTGAGAGGATAGAGGCGTTTGTGGCTCAGTATAGACAGAGAGTCCCTTATATAGATAACGATAGAGTTATGTACCCTCTTATTGAGGAGTCTGTAAACTTTTTGCAAAGCTATAAATGAGACTACTTGTAAAAAATATTGGCACTATCGTAGGTATCGACACCGCAAACAGATTAAAAATCTCAGGTGCCGATATGGATAGTATGGAGAGGATAGATAACGGCTGGCTTACTGCTGAAGATGGGGTTATTACAGCCTTTGGAGCATCAGAGACAATGCCTGCAGAGGAGGACTTTGAGGTTGTTGATGCAAAAGGGGGTATGCTTTTTCCATCTTACTGCGACTCACATACCCATATAGTCTATGCAGGTAGTCGTGAGCAGGAGTTTTTGGATAAGATTCACGGACTGAGTTACGAACAGATAGCTCAGCGAGGTGGTGGTATTCTAAACTCGGCAGAAAGGCTGCACAATACCTCCGAAGATGAACTCTATCGTCAAGCAATGGAGCGTATCGATGAGGTTATTGCAATGGGTACGGGTGCCATAGAGATAAAGAGTGGCTATGGGCTGAGCCTTGAAGACGAACTTAAGATGTTGCGAGTTATTCGCCGCATTAAAGAGAGTAGCCGACTGCTTGTTGTTCCAACATTTCTTGGGGCTCATGCCGTGCCTAAAGGGTATAAAAATCGTCAGGATGAGTATGTAGAGCATATATGCAATGATATGATTCCGGCTGTAGCCTCGGAGTGTCTTGCTCAGGCTGTAGATGTCTTCTGTGATAGAGGCTTTTTTACAGTTGAGCAGACGCGAAAAATTATCATTGCAGGTGCTAAATATGGTCTAAAGGCTAAGATTCATGCTAACGAACTTGACTTTTCGGGAGGTGTGCAACTTGGAGTAGAGATGGGCGCACTGTCTGTTGACCATCTTGAAAGTTCGGGAGCAGAGGAAATTTTGGCACTTAAGAGTGGTGATACAATACCGACTCTTTTACCTGGTGCAGCACTATTCTTAGGTATGAATTATCCTCCTGCAAGGGATATGATTTCGGCGGGACTTGCTGTGGCCTTGGCTTCAGACTATAATCCGGGCTCCTCTCCGTCAGGAAATATGCGGATGGTCTGCTCTCTTGCCTCAATGCGTATGAGGATGACTCCGACAGAGACTCTTTGGGCAGCAACACTTAACGGTGCCGCTGCTATGGGCTTAAGTAGAAGTTGCGGCTCAATTACGGTGGGTAAGGTTGCCAATTTCTTTATTACTAAGCCGTTGCCGTCGTTTGAGTTTTTTACCTATGCCTACTCAACTCCTCTTATCGAGCGGGTTATACTTGCCGGAGAGGTTGTGAAATAGAATTGCCTTAAAACTAAAACTTATAAATATGGTAGGAATCGACTACATTGTAATTGTTATCTACTTTCTCGGACTTATCGCAGTGAGTATGCTCGTGTCAAGGAGTATTAAATCTTCTGCCGATATGTTTATTGCAGGAAGAAACTCGTCGTGGTGGCTGTCGGGCATGTCAACCTATATGACACTATTTTCGGCAAGTACCTTTGTTATCTGGGGTGGTGTTGCTTATCGTTCCGGAGTTGTGGCGGTGCTGATTGGTAATATCTTGGGTTTTGCCAGCTTCCTTGTTGGAAAATATCTGTCAGGGAAGTGGCGAGAGATGAAAATTAAGTCTCCTGGAGAGTTTCTGACCATCCGTTTTGGTAAGCAGTCGCTCAATTTCTATACGCTGCTTGGTATTATAGGCAGAGGTTTTCATACAGCCGTTGCTCTGTATGCCATTGCTATTGTAATGTCAACTCTTATGGTGCTGCCGGAGGGACACTTTATGGCGGGTGCCGATGGACATTTGTCTGTAAGTTGGGGAGTGGTTATACTTGGTATTATCACGCTGCTATATACAGTCTTAGGCGGTTTTTTGGCAGTTCTTATGACCGATGTTATACAGTTTGGAGTGCTTATTACGGTGGTTATATTTATGATTCCGCTATCCATCAATGCTGTAGGAGGTCTTGATAACTTTATTACCTCAGCACCGGAAGGTTATTTTACTCCTGTTAGTGCTGAGTATCCGTGGTTTTGGCTTGTGTTGTGGGTAATAGTCAATAGCTTTACAATTGGTGGAGATTGGCCATTTGTGCAGCGATATATAAGCGTTCCAACAAAAAGTGATGCCAAGAAGAGTACATATCTTGTAGGTGTGCTGTACCTGCTCACTCCGCTTATCTGGTATTTTCCGGCAATGGCATATCGCATGATTAACCCTGAGGCAAATCCAGAGCAGGCATATATTCTTATGAGCGACCATGTACTTATGAAGGGTATGTTGGGCGTTATGCTTGCAGCAATGGTCTCGGCAACACTCTCCACGGTGTCAGGTACGCTTAATGTCTTTGCAAATGTCTTTACATACGATATTTACGGAGAGAAACATCCTCAAGTAGGGGAGAGGGGGCTTATTCGCATAGGTCGTATCTTTACTTTTGTCTTTGGTGCTGCAATTATAGCCCTTGCACTGCTTATCCCGTATGCCGGAGGTGCTGAAAAGGTGGTGGTTACGGTGCTGACAATGATTATCGGCCCACTGTATGTGCCATCTGTTTGGGGAGTCTTCTCTAAACGACTGACACAGAAACATCTGCTTACGGCGATGTGTATTACATACCTTTGTGGTATTTTCGGACTTGCATTTAAGTTTAGCGATGCTGTTCACGCAGCCTTTGATTGGATAAACCCAAATGTCCTTGAGGCGACAATCGGAACAATAGTACCTATGGTGTTGCTTGCAGTAATGGAGTTGTGGGCAAAACATAAGGGTACTTTTGACCCTGGTTATGAGAGAATACAGGCAATTATTGATACTCAGGCCGATAGAGAGCCAACATCTGAGATGAAACGAGCAACAAAGAGGTACTCACATATAGCTGTAACCTGTTTTGTGGTAACACTTCTTGCTATTGCAGTTTTGCTTGGTGTGCAGCTCTTTGCAGAGGCACATACACCAGCCGTTGAGCGAATTATGATAGGTGCTATTGTGGTAATGACAACAATAGCTGTAGTATATGCCCTTTATAGATATATAGATGCAAAGCGTAATGGAAAGAGTTGATTTTGTGCGTTCTGTAGAGGTTAAGGCCTCTTATGATGTTATTGTAGCAGGCTCAGGCCCTGCAGGAATATGTGCCGCAGTGGCTGCGGCAAGAGAGGGCGCAAAGGTCGCCCTTGTGGAGCGATATGGTGTTGTGGGAGGCAATCTTACAGCAGGATATGTGGGGCCTATTCTTGGCATGGTAGGCAAGGGAACAATGAGAGACGAGATAGTTTCATTGCTTGGTGTGCCTGAAAACGACATGATTGGAGTAACGGGCAAAGCACACGATTTTGAGCGTGCAAAGTTACTACTTGCTCGATTTGTCAACCACCCAAATATAGATGTATATCTGCAAACAATAGTTGTAGATGTGGTAAAAGAGGGTAGTAGTATTACGGGCGTTGTTGTCAGTGGTGGCGAGGGGCTGTTTATTCTTGCTGCAGGCGTTACAATTGATGCTACGGGTGATGGTGCGGTGAGCTATCTTGCCGGAGCACAGACTGAAAAGGGTCGTGATGACGGACTTATGCAGCCTGTAACCCTTGAGTTTACTATTTCTGGCGTTGATGATAGTCGTGGTGTTATCTGTATTGGCGATGTAGATGATGTTAAGTTGGGTGAGGAGCGATTTTTGGACTATTGCAAGAGATTATCCGTTGAGGGCTATCTGCCGGAGAAAATTGCTGCCGTGCGCCTACATCCGACAACAAAAAGTGGTGAGCGTCAGGTTAATACAACGCAGGTAAATGGTGTGGATATGACTCGTGTAGAGGAGATTTTTGCAGCCGACCTTGAACTTCGCGAGCAGATAGCTCTGCTGACAGACTTTTTCCATAACCATCTTCCCGGATATGAGAATTGTCGTGTTATCTCAAGTGGAACAACTACAGGTGTGAGGGAGACCCGCAGAGTTATTGGCGACTATGTTATCACTGCAGAGGAGTTAGCCTTAGGATGTCGATTTGAGGATGTTATAGTTCATCGAGCCGAGTTTATTGTTGATATTCATAATCCTGAGGGCGCAGGTCAAGCTGAAGAGCATATACAGTATTGCAAACCATACGATTTGCCGTATAGATGTTTTACACCAAAGGGTATTGAAAACCTCTATGTAGCAGGTCGTTGCATATCCGGAACACACCGCGCACATGCTTCATATCGTGTAATGTCTATCTGTATGGCTATGGGAGAGGCTGTTGGTGTTGCTGCGGCAATGTGTAGAGCAGAAGAGTGTACTCCTCGAAATCTTGATGTAAAAAAATTGCAAAATCGTTTAACAGAAAAAGGTATAGAATTGTATGGATAGTATTATTCTTAATGGTCGCTTTAGACCGCTCAAAAGGGTGCTTTGTTACGATGTTTTCGATAGGGGATTTAACGGATGGATGGTGCTTCTGCCAAACTTTACCGAACACCCCGATTTCGATGTTCCACCAACAAAGGTAAACAAAGACCAATGGCCACCTGTTATGCTCAGTTCGGCAACCTTCCGCTTTCCTGGTACTCATGGCTCAATGTCGGGAACATACAGCCTAAAGCTCTCTACCCGACCTATTGCAAATCCTTACCGTATGCCGCCGGCTCCAGGCTCTATGGGACATGCTATTAAGCGATTGTCAAATATGGACCCTGATGCCAGATATTTGCAGTATGAGTGTTGGTTTGCCTATACAGCAGAGCAGGATGCTGTAGATGGGGATGGTGAGCAGCCTGGATTGCATGAAAACTCTATTCGCGCATTTGGTATAGGCTCTGATACTCAGGACGATAACAATCGTTTCTTCTGGGGTGTCCGCTATCTTAATAGCGTTGATGGAAAACCTATGCGTAAGTGGCAGTATATACAAGCTACCCCTGGAACAGATAAAGATTGGGCTTTCGGTATGGATGGCGACTGGTGCAAGTGGGGCGTTGATTGCTGGTGGTTTGGCCAGAGACGAGACGATGGCTACCATGCAGGATATAAAGATATCCCCGGAGGAACTCAAAACCTGATATATAACGAAACAGACTGTAAAATAAATTGGCAATATCTGCGTATCAAGGTCGATATTAAGGATAGAGAGTATGTTGAGATGCAGTGCCAAAATAAGGTCTATGATATGCGCGGAATAAAGATGACCGCTGTCGATAAATACCGCCGTATAGACGGCCTTATCAACCCTGTTATTTGGCTTGAGACCGATACAAACCGTAGAGTATTCCTCTATATAGATTCATTTGTAGTCTCTCAAGAGTAGTAAAATAGAAAACAAAATTTTTATGAAACAGTTTAATGCAGCGCATTTAGAGATAAAAAAATCCTTTGCTGAAGGTTTTGAAACCCACCCTTACGAGTGCGGATGGGCAGATGAGGCTATATTTTTTATCTTTGTAGAGGATATTATAGGTCAGGGAACTCTTAATGCCAAGGTGCAAATCTCACTCGATGGTATCCATTGGGCAGACGAGGGTACATCCTTTGATACTATCACCGAAAAAGGCCTCTACTTCGTTAAAGTTACCCACTTCGGAAATTATCTTCGCCTTAAAACCGATATTGAGGGGGCAGAGTTTAAGTTGCAGGTGCAGGTTGCGGTTAAAGGGTAGTATGTATTTGTCGTGAAAAGGCAGCATTTGCTGCCGCTAACCTTTTTCTCGTCAAAGGGAAATACGATAAGTATGTCCCTTCGACTCGAAAAACGCCGAGCGTTGCAACTACTACCTTTTGACGACAAATTGGTGCTTTAATTTGGGCGCGCGTCCCTAAGGACCTTAGAGACCCTATAGTCCTTAGAGACACTAAGTACAGCGCGCGCAATATTAAGGGCTTTAGCCCGCTGTCATTTATTGTTATTTGCCAATTTTTTCTCTCCTTAAAATCCTTAACCTCTCTAATCTCCCTTCTGCAAAGTAGAAATCCGGCACAGGCTCGATGCCTATGCCGGATTTAGTTTTGTGCCATACCTTAGTGGCTCTAAGGTCCTTAAAGTTACTCTATTTTTTGCCAATAGAGGCTTTTTGAGAAAGGACCCAAAAAGCCGCGGACTCTAAGGGTTTTATCGTCCTTAAAATCGACAATAGTCTTATAGACTTTGCCTGAGGTTGGGTCATAGATGTTTCCATTATTCCAAACGCCCTCGTTGCTATCGTAGCTTACCTTTTCGATAAGTACGATTTGGTTTGATGGGGTATTTCTCTTTGCAGGGTCTGGGTTCTTAAGGTCTGTGCGAGGAGTTCCATCTGGATTTTTATCCTTCTCGACCCAGAAAACCTGAGCTTTGTAGGCGTTATCACCCACTTTGGAGATACGAACCTTCGACACTGCACCATCCTTCACTGCTTTGTA